>WGBB01000068.1 GCA_015494505.1 Nitratiruptor sp.
ATGTGTATAAGAGACAGGTGCGTTGGCGTCCACCCCACCACTGAGCACTTTGCCACTTGAGGGTGTGACGGTATTGTACGCACGGGCGAGGCGGGTGATGGAGTCGAGCAAAATGACTACGTCTTTGCCCATCTCCACGCGGCGCTTGGCCTTTTCTATTACTAGCTCGGCTACGCGTACGTGGTTTTTGGCAGGCATATCGAAAGTGGAGCTATACACCTCACCCTTGACGCTGCGCTCCATATCGGTCACCTCTTCGGGACGCTCGTCTACCAGCAGTACGATAAGCTCCACTTCGGGGTGATTGCGAGCGATCCCGTGGGCCAGCTCTTTCATTAGCTCCGTCTTCCCGCTGCGAGGGGGCGCTACGATGAGGGCGCGCTGTCCCTTGCCGATGGGGGTAAAAAGATCGAGCACGCGGCCCGTGAGGCGCATCGGGTCATATTCGAGCTTGAGGCGCTCGGTAGGATAGAGCGGCGTGAGGTTGTCAAAGAGAGGGCGCTTTTTGGACCCTTCGGGCGGCAGGTAGTTTATCGCTTCGATTTTGAGCAGGGCGTAGTAGCGCTCCTGGTCTTTTGGCGGGCGCACCTGGCCCGTGACGATATCGCCTGTGCGCAGAGCGAAACGGCGAATCTGCGTGGCGCTCACATAGGCGTCGTTGGCGCTGTTGGAAAAGTTTTCGTTGATGGCGCGAAGGAATCCATACCCTTCGTTGGTAATCTCCAAAATCCCGGTAAAGAGGATGTAGCCACCCTTGCTCACCTGGTTTTTGAGGATTTCGAACATCAAGTCTTGGCGTTTGAGCTCCTGGGGGTTTTCGATACCGAGGTCTCTAGCAATCTGCAGCAGCTCGTCGATGCTTTTGGTACGCAGCTCCTCGATGGTATAGCCGTCTACCGGGATATGGGTGCGTCCGTTTGAAGACTCGGATTGGGACGATTCTTCGGTTTGGGGTATATTTTCCATATTTTCCGTTTGCGCGTTGTCGCTCATGGAATCCTTCTTCGTAGTGGTTTTTTGCAGGATGTGTGGTGCAAGTAAAAAGTCTTTTTGCAATTGTAGACAAAATGCGCCTAGAAGTCAAGAAACGCCCCGAAGGGCGGGGAGGTTACTGGCCTTGGACCTTGAGGCTGCCGCCGGTGCCAAGACCTCCTTGGACCTTTTGCATGCGGTAGTTTTTGAGTGCGCGGATGAGCTTGTTCATAGAGTCCGTGAAGGCTGCGACGATGACCTTGCCTTCAGGCGTGTTGGTGTATGCTCCGATACCTACGCCTCCTCCGTGGAAGATACCGCCAAGGAGGTTGAAATCGATATTGCGCGCGCTCCCCGTGGCCGCTGCGATTTGCACGCCGCTTCTATTGTCGATGAGGGTGAGCACGGTGCTTGCGTCACTGGTTTTGATGCCCCCGGCGATTGCCGCTGCAGTGTGGCCAAAGAGTGCACCCACGACTCCTCTGATGCCGCTGGTGTCTCTTGCGCTAAATGTGATGGATGGAATGAGGGTATAGTCGGCTGCTACCATTTGGCCTTTGTGGAAGTTAGAGCCTCGGCGCAGTTCGCCGCTACGCATCAGTTCGCGCTCACGCATCATATCGCGCATGCCGCGACCGCGTTCGACTACTACGAAGCAGTTGCTCTGCTGCGCTAGGAGTCTGAGCACCGGGACAGTGGAGCCTAGTCTCCAATCATGCGAGAGGGTGTAGTACCAATCGCTCCCTCTATCCTCGTGGATAGCGAGGGTGCCAAAGGGCTTGTCGCAGTGTTCGAGTTGCGGATTGGCTCCTTGGCTGGTGGCTCCTGCCGCTGCACCCGTGGCTGTGGTGCTTGCACTAGGTGAGCCCATTTGCATAGACGGAGCGCAGCCGGCTAGAAAGAGCGCTGTAGTGCACAGAGCCAGAAGTTTGGTCAATTTCATCTTTACCTCCTTACAGGCTTTACTCTATGTTACAGCTTGAAAAATTAAAGTTTTATAAAGAGTTTAGGAAGACAAAGTATAAAAAACGGTAGAGCCTATAGTAGTTTTTTGGAGGAGACCTTCTTGGAGGAGTTGTGTGAGTGTGGCTTTGGATGCGGTGTCGAAGAGGGTATCCACATCCTCTTGAGTGAGGGGCCTTCGTGCGAGCATCGCGAGGATATCCTCGCGCGAAAAGTGTTGCTTTGTAGATTTTGGGCGTTTTGCGACGATAGAGACCGGCAGACCCTCAAGATGCTTGGCAAGGCTTTCGAGACGCTCGTAGGTTACCGGCTGCACCGCATAGGCCGGAGGGCGGTCGATAGTGCCGACATCGATGCGATCGGGGCGGATCTTTTTGAGCGCTTTTGCAAGAGCTTCGAACTCCTCATCGGTGTCGTTGATACCCTGGACTACCAGGATTTCGATGACGAGCATCCCCGTAAAGATTTGACGAAACTTCCGCATCCCTTCGATGATAGCGTCGAGTTTCTCGGCATCCAAAGGCCTGTCGAGGCGTTTGAAGCAGCGTTTGGTAGCACAATCGAGGGAGAGTTTGACGATATCGAGTTTCGCGAGCACTTGACGGATTTTTGGGTCGTCGATGGTGGAGGCATTGGAGAGGATGAGGAGCTTGCGGTCTCCTTTGATGGACTGTAACGCTGTAATAAGCTCGTCGAGGTATGGGTAGAGTGTGGGCTCGCCGTTGGCGGTGATGGTGATCACTTCGGTATCGTGATGCTTGGCGAGCGCTTTTTTGGTCTCTTCGATCACCTCTTCAACATTTGGGGGATTGGGGATGGTGTCGGTGGGTTTGGCGGCTGCCAGTTCGCAGTAGAGGCAGTCGAAGTTGCAAGCTTTGGCGCCGGGACTGAGGTCTATCCCCAGCGAGAGTCCGAAGCGGCGGGAGGGAACGGGACCGAAGGTGATGCTCATCGGCGTGTCAGGTCGTGGACGAGTTCGACGAGATACTTGGCGTTTTCTACGGGTAGGTCAGGTAGCATTCCATGGCCGAGATTGAAAATGTGGCCCGGCTTTGCTCCCATCACTTCGATAATTTTTTCGACGCCAACTTTGGTGGCCTCTTTGGAGTAGAGGCGTGCCGGCTCCATATTGCCCTGCAGCACATATTTGTCTCCGAGTTTCTCTTTGGCCAGTTCCATCGGTGTGCCCCAGTCTACCCCGAAAACATCGAACTTGCCGTATATTCCATCCAGATACCCTGCTACTCCTTTGGGGAAAAGGATTACGGGGATATGGGGGTAGCGCTCTTTAAGAAACTCCGCAATATCCACCATATAGTCCCAGCTAAATTCGAAAAAGGCATCGCGCTCCAAAGCACTCGCCCAACTATCGAAAATCTGCACGGCGTTGACTCCCGCTTCTATCTGGCGCACGAGATAGGCCTTGACGGCTTCGGTGAGCTTGATCATTAGAGCGTGCATGAAGACGGGATCGGTGTAGAGGAGTTTTTTGATAGTGGCGTAGGTTTTGGAGCCGCTTCCTTCCACCATGTAGGTAGCCAGCGTCCAGGGTGCGCCGCTAAAGCCGATGAGGGCTTTGTCTTTGGGAAGGCGTTCGCGCACGATTTTGATGGTTTCATACACATAGGTCAGGCGCTCTTCGGGATAGTCGTAGAGGCGCTCGATATCCTCCATGGTGCGTACGGGATCGCGAAAGACAGGGCCTTCGCCCTTTTCGAAACGAAGGTCCATCCCCATCTCCATAGGGATCACGAGAATATCGCTAAAAAGGATAGCCGCATCCACATCGAGGATCTCGACGGGCTGAAGCGTCACTTCAGCCGCCATTTCGGGGTTTTTACAAAGCGTCAAAAAATCTCCCGCTTTGTTGCGCACTTCCATGTATTCAGGCAGATAGCGCCCAGCCTGGCGCATCATCCAGATGGGGGTGTAAGGGGTCGGTTTGCGAAAGCATGCGTCGACGAATACCATAGATTGTCCTTAGTGTTGTTCTGAGCCCTTATGCATAAAATAGAGTGCCAGCCCCAAAGCCAAGATAGAGAGCGAGAGATAGAGCATCTCCAGGGCACCGTTATATTCCATATTGATGACACGTTTGAAAAAGCTAACGATCAAGACCATTATGATCACTTTCGCCAGCTTGTCTTTGAGCTGGTCGAGGTCTTTGATCTTAAGAATCCCGCTCGATTCACTGTGTTCTGCCGGATCGATCTTGGAGATGAAAAGCTCATACAGACCGAAGCTAAAGAGCAGCATCACTACGGCGATGAGGTAGAGGTCCACTGCACCGATGATCTCACCGACGATTTTTTCGTGAAAGTTTTCTGGTTGTGGAGCATTGGTGCTCATAATTTCATAGGTGTAGTGGGCTACGTGGTAGATATCCGCACTCGCCACTACGAAGAGAATGACGGCACCTATCATTCCAAATATCACGGCGGTGAGAATAAAGAGACGCCCCTCCCACAAAAGCCACTCAAAAACCTTTTCTATAAACTTCATGCGCTCTCCATCTCAATCCATTTCAAAGCGATACGTACGGCATTGGTGGCCGCACCCACGCGCAGGTTGTCGGCTACCACCCACATGTGCAGCACATTGTCGCGATAGATGTCTTTGCGGATGCGGCCCACGAAGGTTTCGTTTTTGTCCACTACGGTGATAGGCATAGGGTAGACGGAGTTTTCAGGTTCATCCATCACTACGATGTTTTTGCCGTTATAGAGAGCTTCGCGAGCGGCCTCGGGTGTGACATCTTTTTCACACCAGACCGTTACAGCCTCGCTATGGCCTCGCAGCACCGGCACACGCACGCAGGTGGCGGAGACTTCGATGTTTTTGTGCATTATCTTTTTGGTCTCATTCACCATCTTCATCTCTTCTTTGGTGTAGCCGTTGTCGAG
>WGBB01000069.1 GCA_015494505.1 Nitratiruptor sp.
CTGAACGCCAGGGCAAAGAGGTGGGCCGGCAATATGCCAAGGAGACACCCGCCTGGACGCAGGCGATTTTGCCTCCATCTGTGGTGGAAAAGGCTGTGCCGCTACTTTTGCAAGGTGCGCTCGCTTTTGCCATGTATAGCGGCACTAGCTCCGAGCCCATCGGTAATGTAGGCAAAACCGGCATCGTCATCATCGATCGCGATGGCCACATTCGAGGTGTACAGCTGGCTATCAACGAGCCGGTGGAGTATATCGAGCTGCATCCCAGCAAACCTTGGGCGCTCGTGCTCTGTGATGCCAGCTATGAAGATCAAAATCGCTACCATACGGTGGGCCACATCCTTTTAGTGGATTTGGAAAAAGGTAAAATTGAAAAAGAGTGGCTCT
This sequence comes from Nitratiruptor sp., assembly GCA_015494505.1. Taxonomy (GTDB): domain Bacteria; phylum Campylobacterota; class Campylobacteria; order Campylobacterales; family Nitratiruptoraceae; genus Nitratiruptor. The sequence continues at coordinate 388 of WGBB01000069.1, forward strand.
TCGCCAACGCCACCGACCAGGTGGGTTTTACGCCAGATGATAAAATCGCTTTCGTGGTGCAAAATCCCAAGCACTGGAGCGATAGAGCGCTGCGATTTATCGACGTAAAAACGGGCAAGCTTCTGCCGCAGAGCCTCTATCCTATGGCACGAGGCTCCTTTATAGACAAAAGCGGAGTCTTGAAGTTTCCCAAACGCTTCGGTTTTTGGCGCGACCTGCTGATTGTCTCGGCACCCAAAGGGTGGGATATCTATCGCTATCCGTCACTGCAACGAATAGGACATATCGTTTCAGGCAGGCAGTTTTTGGCTCTGGCCAAAGAGCATCCTTGGCTCTTGAACGATCTTGGCTGTATATGGGATATCCAGAAAGTGCGAAAGCTTGTTTGCTTGCGGCCAAAAGAGCGTGAATTTGTCGGAGGAATGTTTGTGGCTCATGACGGTAAAGTAGTAGCTGCGAATATGTTCTCCTTTGTGGGGCTTTACGACGTTCGAAGCGGCACGAGGATAGCGCATGATACCCATCCCTACCATCGGGGCAATGTCTTTGCCACAGACAAAGAGGGGCGTTACATCTTCGCCGGCAAAGGGGGCAGCGGCAGGAAACTGATACGTGTAATGGGTGTGCGCAGAAATCTCGTAGGTGTCAACGTTTTTACAAACACGCTGCGTTTTGTAGCGCATGTGGAACCCGCGGGAGGCGACACCACGCTTTCGTACGCGGTGCGAGGAGACACCCTCTATCTTGGAGGCGTCAAGGCGATCTATCGCTATCGCTTTAAGTGAGAATACGCGGGAGCGTAATCCCTTTTTGTTTTTGGTATTTGCCCGATTTATCTTTGTAGCTCACTTCGCACTCTTCATCCCCTTCGAAAAAGAGCACCTGTGCTATCCCCTCATTGGCGTAGATTTTGGCCGGCAAAGGCGTGGTGTTGGAGATTTCGATGGTGATGTGGCCTTCGAATTCCGGCTCAAAAGGCGTGACGTTGACGATGATGCCGCATCTGGCGTATGTGCTCTTGCCCACGCATATCGCTAGGACATTGCGCGGGATGCGAAAGTACTCCACCGTGCGCGCCAGCGCGAAGGAGTTGGGCGGCACGATACACACATCCCCTTTGAAGTCCACCACGTTGCGCTCGTCGAAGTGCTTGGGGTCGACTACCTCGGCGTTGACGTTGGTAAAGATTTTGAATTCGTCACTGACGCGAATGTCGTAGCCGTAGCTGCTAAGTCCATAGCTGACGACTCCTTTTCCCACCTGCTCTTCGCAAAAGGGCTCTATCATCCCCTCTTCCAGGGCTTTTTGGCGTATCCAGCAATCTGCTTTGAGACCCATAAAAAAACCTTTACAATAAATGAAGATTTACGGAATTTGTGGTATTATAGCACATAATCTCAACGACGATTTCAAAGGAATTTGTATGGATTTCAAAGAGATAAAAGAGTTGATGCGGCTTTTTGACAAAAGTGGTCTGAGTAGATTCAAACTCAAAAAAGATGATGTAGAGATTTCTATGCAAAAAGGATATGAAGCTGCCGCTCCTGCCGCAGCTTCTGCGCCCCAAGCGGCGGCACCCGCTCCTGCGCCTGCGCCAGCTCCTGTTGCCGAGTCTGCGCAAGCGAGCGAGAGCGAAGCGGCTCATAAGAAGGGCGAGTACATCACCTCACCGATGGTGGGCACCTTCTATCGCGCTCCCAGCCCCGATAGCCCGCCCTTTGTGAAAGTGGGTGATACGGTACGCAAAGGACAGACTATCGGCATCATCGAAGCGATGAAAATTTTCAACGAAATCGAAGCGGAGTTTGACTGCAAAATCCTCGAAATCCTCGTCGAAGACGGTCAGCCGGTAGAGTACGATATGCCGCTATTCCTCGTCGAAAGGCTCTAGATGGCGAAACTCGAGCGTATCCTTATAGCCAATCGGGGCGAGATAGCCCTCAGAGCCATTCGCACCATCAAAGAGATGGGCAAAAAGGCGATCGCCGTCTACTCCACTGCAGACAAAGATGCCCACTACGTCAAGCTCGCCGATGCGGCCATCTGCATCGGGGGCGAAAAGAGCAGTGAGAGCTACCTCAATATCCCAGCC
>WGBB01000070.1 GCA_015494505.1 Nitratiruptor sp.
ATTGTCCTGTAATCAAATTTTATTAAAGGATGAGGCATGAAAAAGAGCGATTTTATCCAAGCTGTCGCAGAAAAAGCGGGTCTTTCAAAAAAAGACACGCAAAAAGTGATCGATGCAGCACTCGATGTGATCACGGAAGCACTCAAAAAAGGCGATGACGTTGCATTCATCGGCTTCGGTACATTTACGACTACTATGCGAGCCGCTCGCGAAGCGAAAGTTCCCGGAACGAATAAAGTGGTCAAAGTTCCAGCTACAAAAGTGGTCAAATTCAAAGTGGGCAAAAAGCTCAAAGAAGCAGTTGCCAAGTAACTCTCCTCGCAAGGCTTCGGCCTTGCTTTCTTTCAATATCCTTTAAGTTTTAGAGTGGTAATATTTCAACCACACTTGCCGGGGTGGTGAAACTGGTAGACACGCGAGACTCAAAATCTCGTGGGCATTTGCCCGTGAGGGTTCGAGTCCCTCCCCCGGTACCACTGCGGGAGTAGCTCAGGGGCTAGAGCACCACCTTGCCAAGGTGGGGGTCGCGGGTTCGAATCCCGTCTCCCGCTCCATAAAAGGCCTCTTTTGAAAGTAGCAATAGCGATATCGGGTGCAAGCGGTACGCACCTTGGCCTCAAAACCTACGATGCTATTCCCTCTTCATACGAAAAATATCTCATTCTCAATGACAATGCCAATGTCGTCGCTCTCAAAGAGCAAGGATACAATCTTTTTGAAAATCACCAAATATGGGCAGGACCTGCCAGCGGGAGCTTCGGTCTCGATGTGCTGATGGTCGTACCCTGCTCAATGAATACACTGGCCAAAATAGCCGTAGGTATAGCGGACAATCTTACTACACGCACGGCGAGTGTAATGATAAAAGAGCGCAAAACGCTGCTTCTTGCACCCCGTGAGATGCCCTTTAGTGCCATAGCTTTGGAAAATATGCACAAACTAGCGATGCTAAATGTTATAATAGCTCCACCTATAGCCGCCTACTATAGCGAGCCGTCTTCCATGGATGATATGGAAAATTTTTTCATAGGCAAATGGCTCGATCTCGTGGGCATAGAACACGATCTATATAAGAGATGGCGATGAAAAGAGTGATTTATCCCGGAACATTCGATCCCATTACAAACGGGCATCTCGATATCATCCGCAGAGCCGCTGCGATATTCGACGAAGTGATAGTAGCCGTAGCCCTCTCAAAAGAAAAGCGCCCTATGTTCGATATAGCTACGCGCGAAAAGATGGCACGTATCGCCACCGAAGATATTCCCAATGTCAAGATAAAAAGTTTCGATACCCTGCTTGTCAATTTTTGCCGCCAAGAAAATGCGAAAATCATCATCAGGGGGCTTCGCGCAGTAAGCGATTTCGAGTATGAGCTGCAGATGGGATATGCCAATCAGTCGCTTGATAGCGAGATAGAGACACTCTATCTGATGCCGAGTCTCCAAAACGCCTTTATTAGCTCTTCTGTGGTGCGTGCCATACTTCGTTTCAAAGGTGATGTCTCTCACCTCGTGCCCTCCGCTATTATCCCTTTATTAGAGAGTCAATGATGTATGTGCTCTTCGAAGGAATCGATCGTGCGGGCAAAAGCACGCAAATAGCGCTGCTTCGCAAAAAATTCCCCGAAGCTATCATTACCAAAGAACCGGGCGGCACGAAACTGGGAGAGAGCCTTCGCAAGCTCATCCTCCATTCTCAGAGTCCTAGTCCCTATGCGGAACTTTTTATGTTTTTGGCCGACCGAGCAGAGCACATAGCCAAAGTGATCAAACCGAATCGCAACAAACTCATCATCAGCGATCGAGGCTTCATTTCCGGCATCGCCTATGCGGCGCAAAAAGTAGACCTTCCTATCGATGAGCTGCGCTATCTTAATGACGTAGCGATGCAAGGGGTGCGGCCGGACAAAATCATATTCTTAGAGCTTTCTGCTCGAGAGCTTGCACGACGTATGGGGGCATTTGAGCTAGATAACATCGAAGCTCGCGGAGTGGAATATCTGCTGAGCGTGCAAGAACAGATGAAAAATTTGGTAGTTTCTAGTACAATTGCATATCGTATCATCGATGCCTCGCTTCCCAAAGAGCGCATCGCACAAATGATAGAAGATTTCATAAAGGATGGCAATGGCGATTAAGGCTTTGCGCGGGATGAAGGATATCTTGCCGCCTCTTAGCGACAAATATCTCGCCTTTATCGAAAAAGCCTCTCACATAGCGAAAAACTACAATTTCTCCTATATCGAAACACCACTTCTGGAAGAGACTGCGCTCTTTCGCCGCAGTGTGGGTGAGAGCAGTGACATCGTGGGCAAGGAGATGTATCAGTTCATCGACAAAGGCGACAACGACGTCTGTTTGCGTCCAGAAGGCACAGCCGGCGTGGTACGCAGCTTCATCGAGCACAAACTCGACCGCCAAGGTGGGGTGCATCGCTTCTTCTACTACGGCCCGATGTTTCGCTATGAGCGTCCCCAAAAAGGGCGCCTGAGGGAGTTTCATCAGTTTGGGATAGAGAGTTTTGGAGAGCCTAGTGTCTATGAAGATGCTAGCATCATCTTGCTGGCACGCGATATCTTGGATGCATTCGGTATCACCTACGAGCTTAAAATCAACTCTCTTGGCTGTCCCGCTTGTATGCCGGGATATCGCCAAAAGTTGGTGGAGTTTTTGCAAAGCCACGAGGATATCTGCGAAGATTGCAAGCGAAGACGTGAAACCAATCCCATTCGCGTGCTCGATTGTAAAAACGAAGGATGTCAAGCAATCTACGAAGAGGCGCCTAAACTCTCAGAGCATCTGTGTGCAGATTGCCGGCGTGATTTTACTAAACTCCAAGAGCTTCTTACGCAAAACGGAGTCTCTTTCACTATCGATCCTCATCTCGTACGTGGGCTGGATTACTATACCAAGACGGCTTTTGAGTTCACAAGCTCCCATCTGGGTGCACAAAATGCCGTGGCCGGCGGGGGACGCTACGATAACTTGGTGGAGTACTTGGGGGGCAAACCCACCCCGGCTGTCGGTTTTGCTATCGGGATAGAGCGGATTTTGGATCTCATCGAACTCCCCCGCTCTCCTCGACAAGGCTACTATATCGGGGTGATGGTACCGGAAGCGACGGATATCGCTTTTGGCCTCGCGCAAAAACTGCGCCGAAGCGAAAGAGTTGCGATGCAGTATCATCCAAAAAGCCTCAAGGCCCATCTCAAAGCGGCAGACAAACACAACGTTCGCTATGCCCTTATAATAGGTGAGGACGAGCTTGCCAAAGATGCCGTATGGATCAAGGATCTCGAAGAAAGTAGCGAAAAAGTGATTCCAATTTCACAGCTTTGGAGCGACGATGACCGATTACGGTATCAAAATCTGGAGCAATAACGACTTTTTCATCGAGGATGGTTATGTCAAGGTCAACTACAAGACCAGACCGTCACTCTATGAAATCGTCCAAAAAATCCGTGACACGGGCATCCGCGGCCCTATTTTGCTGCGTTTTCCACATCTTATAGAAAAACAGATCGATGCGCTTTTTAGCCAGTTTAATCGTGCTATAGAGAGCTTTTCGTACCGAGGAAATTTCCACGCAGTCTTTCCCCTTAAAGTCAACCAGTTTCCCAACTTCGTCAGCAGCCTCGTCCAGATAGGCGAAAAGTACAACTACGGCCTAGAAGCCGGCAGCAAAGCAGAGCTCATCATCGCTATGGCCTACAACAACAAAAGCGCTCCCATTACCGTCAACGGCTTCAAAGACAAGAGTATGATAACTCTAGGCTTCATCGCCGCAAAGATGGGGTATGACGTAACGCTCACTATCGAAGGGCTCAACGAACTGGAAAATATCATCGAAGCGGCCAAGGAGTACAAAGACCCTATTCCCAATATCGGGCTTCGTATCAGACTCCATAGCTCCGGCATCGGCATATGGGCCAAAAGTGGCGGTATCAACTCCAAGTTTGGCCTTACATCCACCGAGCTTTTGGAAGCGGTGGAGCTGCTTAAGGCCAATAATCTTTTGGATCGCTTCACAATGATCCATTTTCACATAGGCAGCCAAATCGGCGAAATCAACCCCGTCAAAAAGGCTCTCAGAGAAGCCGGCAACATCTACGCCGAGCTCAAAAAAATGGGGGCAAAAAATCTCAACAACATCAATCTCGGCGGCGGCCTGGCAGTGGAGTATTCGCAGCACGAGCATATTCATAATCGCAACTATACCCTGACAGAATTTACCAACGACGTGGTCTTCTTGCTCAAAGAGATAGCCACGCAAAAAGGCGTGGAAGAGCCCAACATTTTTACTGAATCGGGCCGCTTCATAGCAGCAAGCCACGCAGTGCTTATCGCACCAGTGCTCGAACTCTTTAGTCAGGAGTACACGGAAAAAGGACTTAAACTCAAAGCAGAGAACCCTCCCCTGGTCCAAGAGCTCTACGATCTCTATAAAACTATCAACCCCTCAAACGCCATTGAGTATTTCCACGACAGCCTCGACCATATGGAGTCGCTGCTTACACTTTTCGATCTAGGCTATATCGATCTGCAAGATCGCAGCAATACCGAAATTCTCGTGCATCTGATCATCAAAAAGGCGATCGAGCTCACC
>WGBB01000071.1 GCA_015494505.1 Nitratiruptor sp.
ATTTTAGGATTTTGCAAAGTTTTACGATAAAGGATAGATATGCTCTATGACCTGTTGCAAGATAAAGAACTTGCCGCTATACTCAAAAACCATGCCACAGATCTTCTTTTGTATCTTTTCGAAAAAAACCAGGAATTCTCCGTCCTGGTAGAGACCTCCAGCGTCACCTTCAATCCCATCTTGCCGGAAGATATCTCCTCTAAACTTCCCGAATTCACCCTCTTCGTGCTAATGAACTACACCTACGAGAGCGCCTATATCCATGAAGGCAATCTCATCTTCGAAGCGGGATTTGGGCCGGAGAATTTCGGCTCCGTAGTCACTGTGCCGATAGAAGCGATTTTGCAGATTATCGTGGATGAGACGCCTATTTTCGTCAATCTCACGGCATCGGTGCAAAAGCAGCGCACCGAGCCAAAAGACTCGATGGAGGCATGGCTGTCAAACCCGGAAAACAGACGCTTTTTGAAAAAGGACTAGGGTTTGAAACGCAGGAGCATATCGACGATCTTCATCAGATACGGATCGTTTTTGCGCTCTTTGAGATAGGTGATGTAGAATTTTCGTTTAATCTTTTCACCTTTGATTTTGGCTTCAAAAAGCCTGCCGCTTAAGAGCTCATCCTCGATTGCATAGCGTGAAATGATAGAAACGGTCGGATGCTCTTTGTTTACGGGACTGCGTAAGATTGCATTGACCACCGCGGTAGAGGAGCTCACTTCGCTGATAACATTGAACTTTTTACAGCTTACACCGAGCTTTTCGAAAGTCTCGGCCACCAACTTCCTCGTGTGGCTTCCCTCTTCGCGGCATATCCAGTTAAATTTATAGAGATCTTCCGTACGCACATATTTAGGAAGCTTGGTATTGCTAAAGAGCACGAGTTCATCTTCCATCCACTCGCGATAGATGAGTCCATCTTTCATGATAGGCGACTCTATTAGCCCCAGGTCATATTTTTTCTCGAGCACATTGTTGACGATATTTTCACTCACATCTATTTTTATGAGAATATCGTTTTCCACCACTTTCTTGATATCTGCCATGATTTGGGGCAGGATATAGTTCCCTATCGTAAAGGATGAGCCGATGATAAATGTAATCTCTTTATTGACTACTTTGAGGAGCTCTTGCTCTGCATTTTGGATACACTTGGCTATCTTTTGGGCAATTTTATAAACCTCTTCCCCCTCTTTTGTCAAGCGCACACCGTTTTTCTTGCGCTCTATCAGTTTCGCATCGAGCTGCTCTTCCAAAAACTTGATCTGTTGCGTTACGGCAGGCTGGGAGATTCCCAGTTTCGCACTCGCTTTGGAGAAGCTTTTTTCTTTGATAACCACCAAGAAAGTTTCTAATTTCGTAAAATCTTTAATCATGCCGAACCCTTGCATAGATGATTCCCTTATAAAAATTATAACCAAATTTAATGAAAATTTTCAAATATAATTTTTTGCAATATTTTGCATAATGGAAGCTCAAAAACTCTTTTGATATAATAATTAGACTACTTAATAAAGATAAAGAATGGACAAGATACTCGAAGAACTCAACGAATCGCAACGCGAAGCCGCAACCACAATAGACGGACCCATACTCGTACTTGCAGGTGCCGGCAGCGGCAAGACCAAGACCATCACCACGCGCCTAGCATATCTTATCAGCATAGGCATCGACCCGGCCTCCATCCTCACTCTCACCTTTACCAATAAAGCGGCCAAGGAGATGCGCGAGCGCGCTCTAGCGATGATAGATAGCACCATCTATCCGCCGCTTCTGTGCACCTTCCACAAATTTGGACTACTCTTTTTGAAATTTCACATAGACAAACTGGGACGCTCCAACAACTTCGTCATCATCGACACCGATGATAAAAAGCGCATCATCAAATCTCTCAAACCGGACCTTCCCATCCCACTCATAGCCAGCGAAATATCCAAATATAAAAACTCACTCATCTCTCCCGATGAGGCCATCGCCGCAGCGCGACTGCCCAACTATAAAAAAATCGCGGCTCTGTATGAAAAGTATGAAGAGTATTTACAAAAAAACAACCTCGTGGATTTCGACGACCTTTTGGTACTTACCTACAAAATCCTCGACCAAGACGAAGAGCTATGCCGCCAGATAAGCCAAAAGTACCAATTCATCATGATAGATGAGTACCAAGACACCAACGAACTGCAAAACATGCTGGTCAAAAAACTCTGCAGCACGCACAACAACATCTGCGTCGTGGGCGATGATGATCAGAGTATCTACGGCTGGCGCGGAGCGAATGTAAAAAATATTCTCGAGTTTCCCAATGAGTTTGAAAACGTCAAAGTGATAAAGCTGGAAAAGAACTACCGCTCCACAAAAAAAATCCTGGAAGCCGCCAACAACCTCATCGCCCACAACCGCAATCGCCTCGGCAAAACTCTCCAAGCCACCCTCGAAGAGGGCGAAGATATCGTGGTGCGCACCTTTAGCGACGAGCAAGAAGAGGCGATGGAAGTGGGCAAACAGATTCGCCGCCTCATTGACTCGGGCACGCCACCGTCAGAAATAGCCGTGCTCTTTCGCATCAACGCCCTCTCTCGCTCCATCGAGGAGGCTTTCAATCGCCTCGGCATCCACTTCAAGCTGGTAGGTGCCATCCGCTTCTACGAGCGTGCCGAGATAAAAGACCTCATCAGCTATCTTCGTATCATCGCCAATCCCCTCGATGACTTTTCTCTCAAGCGTATCATCAATAAACCTAAACGCGGCATCGGCAAAGTGACCGTGGAAAAACTGGAAAACGAAGCGAAAAAGCGTGGTCTTTCCATCCTCCAGCTCCTCTATGCCCTCGAAGAGGAGGAGCTTGCAACCATCGTGGGCAAGAAAAACGCCAAAACACTTCGCACTTTTGCCGATACGTTGAATGAGCTACGAGCAGCTCTCGATGATGGACTCTACAACTTCATCGACGAATTTGAGAGGCTCATCAAGTTCAAAGAGTACTACGCCTCTATGCCCGATGGCCTCGAACGTGTAGCGAACATCGATGAATTCTACGGACTCTTTCGCGACTATATCAAGCAAAACCCCGAAAGCGGCCTCGAAGATTTCCTGGCAGACCTCTCACTGCAGTCTGACCAGGACCAAGTGGGCGGCGAAGCGGTGAATATCATGAGCGTGCATGCCAGCAAAGGACTGGAGTTTGAACACCTCTTTGTCATCGGTATGGAGGAGGGATTTTTCCCGCTTACGGGTGACGGATGCGATATGGAAGAGGAGCGCCGCCTAGGCTACGTGGCCTTTACGCGCGCCAAAAAGACGCTGCATCTTAGCTATGTCCAGTCACGCTTTTACAAAGGACGCAGGGCACATCTAGAAAAGAGCCGCTTTTTGGGCGAAGCGGGCTTGTGCCAGGGAAGCGTCAAAATCGAAAAGAGAGCCGGCTTTAAAAAAGGTGACCTCGTCAAGCACAAGATTTTCGGCATCGGACGCATCACGGGAGTGAGCAAAGCGGGACGCGAGTTCAAACTCACCATTAACTTCGGGGGCCAGACGCGCGACATCCTCTCAAGTTTCGTGGAGAAGGTATGAATCGGCTCTTCGTAGCCTACAAACCTATCTTCATCTCCTCGAACCACTTTTTGCAGCGCATCAAACGCCGCTACCGCGTCAAAAAGGCCGGCTTTTCGGGCACCCTCGATCCTTTTGCATGCGGGACGCTTATCATCGCCTTCGGCGCTTATACCAAGCTTTTCCCATATCTAGCCAAATATCCCAAGACCTACGTAGCCACCCTCTGGCTGGGAGCGAGAAGCCCTAGCCTCGATATAGAACGCATCGAGAGCATTACCGAAGTGCCCAAACTCCCTATCCAAAAGATTCGCCAGACACTTTCAAACCTCCAAGGCCAAATCACCTACACCCCGCCGAAATTTAGCGCCAAAAAAATCGGCGGCAAGCGAGCATACACGATGGTGGATGAGGATATCACGCTACCACAAGTCACCTCCATCATCTACTCCATACGCCTGCTTCGCTACGCACACCCTTTCGTGACCTTCGAAGCGACGGCGAGCGAAGGCACCTACATACGCTCTTTGGGCGCTATTATTGCAGAGCGTCTGGGTACCCAAGGGGCGCTCAGTTACCTGGAGCGCACCCGCGAGGGGCGCTTCGTCTACGAAAACGAGCGTCCCCTCGATCCGCTCGATTATCTCATCTCCCGCCCCAACAGCACCTCTCTCGATGCAGAGGCTATCAAGCACGGCAAAAAGCTACGCCTCCAAGATCTTGCTATCCAAGAAGACGGCCTCTACCATCTGGTTTTCGATGCGTTCTTCACCATCATTGAAATCAAAGATGGCACTGTGCACTATAGGCTCAATAACATCCCAAGGATGTATCATGCATGCTAAAGCACCGGCCAAACTCAATATATTTCTCAAAATCACTGGCTTTCGCGGCTCCTATCACGAAATCGTCTCACGCTTCATCCGCTACGAAGTGCTCTACGACGAGATTGCCTTTGTGCCTGGCAGGTATGAACGCTTCGAGATAGAGGGCACGCCCGAAATCCCTCGAGAAAAAAACATCATCTACAAGGCTTTTTGCGCTCTGAATGCGGCCACGGGCAATCCCAAAATCATCGACTTCTTCTTCTCACATAAAGTCCATGTCACCAAGCGCATTCCCCAAGGTGCGGGGCTGGGCGGCGGCAGCAGCGATGCCGCTGCGTTTTTGAAGCTTGCTAATGAGCATATAGGATTAGGGCTTTCGCCTAAAGAGTTAGCAGCAATCGGCGCCCAAATAGGAGCGGACGTGCCCTTTTTCATCTACGGCTTTGAGGCTGCAAACGTGCGGGGTATAGGAGAGATTATCGAACCTTTCGCAGACGATATCCCGCCTATCGAGCCGAAACTCCTTCCCATCCACTGCGATACGGCTGCAGTCTATGCCAACTGGCGCAAAAAGTTCGCAGACACTCTCCACATCGGCCTGGCCGAACACCTCGCACAGATGACATCGCGCCGGATTTTAAGTACAATAGCACCATATGAAGCCAACGACCTCTACGCTAGCGCTGCCGATTTGTGCCCAGAGCTAAAAAAGTATCAAGAAAGCTGGTTTCTTAGCGGCAGCGGCAGCACCATTTTTAGGAGCCGAGATGAAAGTGATAGCCACCAATAAAAAGGCCTACCACGATTTCGAGATACTCGAAAAGTATGAAGCCGGGCTCGTATTAGAGGGCAGCGAAGTCAAGGCGATTCGCGCCGGTCGGGTAAACCTGCGTGATAGTTTCGTCAAATTTGTCAAGGGCGAGCCTTTTGTCTTTGGGATGCACATCTCGCATCTAGAGAGCGCAAACCCCCACTTCAAACCGGATGAAAAGCGCCCTAGAAAGCTCCTTTTGCACAAAAAAGAGATAAACAAGCTCCTTGGCAAAACTAGCGAAAAGGGCTATACGGTGGTGCCTTTGAGGCTCTATTTTAATCGCAAAAATATCGCCAAACTCGAAATCGCTCTTGCCAAAGGGAAAACACTCCACGACAAGCGCGAGAGCCTCAAGAAAAAAATTATGGAGCGTGAAGCACAAGCGGCTATGAAAAATTGGTAGCTTGTGCCCGATAATAGCATAAACCCCCGAAAAGGATAGCGATGGCGAAGCAATACTGTTCACTCTACGAAAAACTGGAAAAAGAGACGAAGCTCACCAAAGAGGACATCAAAAAGATTATGAACATCGTGCGCAAGCAGATGAACTTCATGATTAAAAACAACATCGTTATCACCCCCAAAAACTACGAGCGCTGGTTCTACGTCTTTTGCAATATCGTCGAAAACAACAAAGAGCTCAATGACCTGGAAATACTGGGACTTTTTAAAGAAATGTTCGACGCACCCTATGATGAGATCAAAGAAAAAGCCGAAGAGGGAGCCGAGGTCAAGCAAAAAGGGATGGTCAAGAAGCTGGTGCGCATCGCCGACATCATAGAGCAAAAGCTCTACGAAGTGATCAACACCATCGACACCCATAACGAATCGATAGAACACCACCAAGAGGAGATCCAGAGCGAAAGCGACCTCATCAGCGACGAAAAGATCCAACCCATTCTCAAAAAAATCCTCGAAGAGCTGGAGATGTTGCGCCGTGAAAACGACCTACTCACCAAGGAGCTGCGTAAATACCATGCAGACGTGGTGCGCTTGCAAGGCGAGCTCATGACGGCGCGTACCGAAGCGGAGATCGATTTTCTCACAGGCCTTGTGAATCGCCGCAGATTTGAGCGAGCGCTTCTTGAGATGATCAACGATTACCAAACGCGCGGATACCCCTTCGCGCTCATTCTTTTCGATCTGGACAACTTCAAACAGATCAACGACCGCTACGGCCACCCGGCAGGCGACCAGGTGCTCAAAGAGATAGCTCTGATTCTCAAGACCTTCCTGCGCGCCAACAACATAGCAGCGCGCATAGGAGGCGAAGAGTTCGCCGTCTTGGTGCCGGGGGCCACGGCGCGTGAAGGCGAGATCGTGGCAAATCGCCTCCGCCAAACCATCGCCAACCGCACCTTCAACACTCTCGAAGACGAAGTACGCGCGACGGCTAGTTTCGGTGTGACGGGAGTGCGCAAGGATGATACCATCGACACCATCTTTGCACGCGTGGACAAAGCTCTGTATGAAGCCAAAAACAACGGCAAAAACCAAGTGGTGGTCATCGAATGAAGAAAAAACTCCACGTCGTCTCTCTTGGCTGCACCAAAAATCTCGTCGATACCGAGGTGATGCTGGCCAAACTCCCCGAGTACCAGCTCAGCGACAATCCCGGTGAAGCGGATGTAATTATCGTCAACACCTGCGGCTTCATAGGCCCGGCCAAAGAAGAGAGCATCCGCACGGTGCTGGAGCTCCACCAGCAGCGAAAACCCGACTCCACCCTCGTCATGGCAGGATGTTTGAGTGAGCGCTACAAAGAGGAGCTCGCCCAAGAGCTCAAAGAGGTGGATATTTTTACAGGCGTAGGAGATTACGCCCGCATCGACGAGCTCATCGCCAAAAAGCAGAGTGCCTTTAGCGAGCAGGTCTATCTCATCCACGGCGAGGAGCGCGTCATTACGGGCTCAAACTTCCATGCCTACATCAAGCTTAGCGAAGGGTGCAACCAGCGCTGCAGCTTTTGCGCTATCCCCTCTTTCAAAGGGCGCCTCCAGTCGCGCCCTATCGAGGACATCGTAGCCGAAATCAAAAGGCTCGTAGAGCGGGGATTTGTCGATTTTACATTCGTCTCTCAAGATAGCAGCTCGTACTTACGTGATTTTGGGATAAAAAACGGG
>WGBB01000072.1 GCA_015494505.1 Nitratiruptor sp.
GGCGGTGTCCTAACCGCTAGACGATGGGGCCGTGAAGCAGCTAAATGTGAGTAGAATTATAATCACAAAAAACTTAAAAAATATTGAAGGAGTGGGATGAAAAGATTGGTTTTTTGGATTTGCGGTGCGGCTTTGACATTGGCCGCTGGAGAGAGTACTACAACTGCAAAGACGATGCTCGAACAGAATATATCCTCACCAAAATTGGAAAATAACGTCTCAAGGGACATTAATGCTTCGATTATGCATGAACCTTCCGTGCTGACACCGCAAAAAAGTTATCGATGGTTCGATGGAGATACGATACGAGGTACGCTCGATAGACTGCTACGTAATGTCGAAGAAGATGAGACTCTTTTATGTAAAGAGAAACTGCCGTATCGACACCTCAAAGAGTTGGTGGAAAACTACAGAGTAACACATGATGCTGCCCTAAAGGAGAGTATCGAATACGAGGCGAATAAGCTTGAAAGCATGTATCAAGATATCAAAAGCAAAGGATGCTACGAGCCTCAGCAGTTTTTGGAAGATAACTATATCCCGCCGAAAAAAGAGACAAGCAGTGACATAGCAAATAACCCTGTTCTTAATCGTTTATATGATGCTTTGCAAAAGTATCGAGCAATCGAAGCGCAAGGAGGCTGGCAGCATATAGAAGTCAAAGATATTCCCTATCTTCGACCAGGTCATAGGTACGATATCCTGCCAGAAATAAAAAAACGTCTCAAAATAGAGGGATACTATCCATACGAGGACAACTCTACTCGTTATGATGCGAAGTTTACTCGAGCCGTGCGGGAGTTTCAAAAGCATCACGCACTCAAAAGCGACGGTGTGATAGGTCCGGCAACGCTTGATAAACTCAATATCCCCGTAGAAGAGAAGATTCGCAAAATCCTTATCAATATCGAACGTGCAAGATGGTTTTTGCGTAATGACGACTATTTCGTCTTTGTGGATATTCCCGGCTTTTTTATGCAAGTGTATGACCATGGAAAGCCGATTTTTTATTCGCGCGTCGTGGTGGGCCGCAAAAAAAGGCCATCCCCTCAAATGCGCAACACTATCAGCTACGCCGTGCTCAATCCCTACTGGCGTGCTCCCAAGACAATCATCCAAAAAGATATTTGGCCCAAACTCCAAAAAGGCGATTTCGATGCCCTCAGAGCATCGGGCATAGTGGCCGCCAAAGATTACAAAGGCGAAAAAATCGTCGAATATGAAGAGGTGGACTGGAGTCAATATAGCGAAGACAGGCTGCCTTTTATTTTTTTACAAAAGCCCGGCCCACACAATTTTTTGGGTTACGTAAAATTTATGTTTCCTAATAGATTTGACGTCTATCTCCACGATACCAATCATAAAAACCTCTTCCGGTATCGCTACAGAGCCCTTAGTTCAGGATGTATACGGGTTGAAAAACCTTTGGAGCTTTTCCATCTTTTTCGAAACCATATGAGAAGATATAAAACCACCTATCGCGATATTTTAGAGCTTCTAGCCGACGGACGCACAAAAATTATACGCTTTCGTCCGATAATACCAGTGTATTT
Source organism: Nitratiruptor sp. (assembly GCA_015494505.1). Classification (GTDB taxonomy): domain Bacteria; phylum Campylobacterota; class Campylobacteria; order Campylobacterales; family Nitratiruptoraceae; genus Nitratiruptor. Next base: position 1,554 of record WGBB01000072.1, read on the forward strand.
GCTTTACTTGACTGTTTATGAAGATGACAAGGGACATGTGTTTTTCTTTAGAGATATTTATGATATGGATAAGAATATGTTAAGCGGTTTACAAAAGTTTGATACAATTGCATCTAAATAGCGAGAGGAGAAGCTATGAATAGACGAGATTTCATCAAGGCGAGTGCGGTTTTTACGGCTTCCATCATCATTCCGTCACGCACACTGGCCAAAGGGTATGAAAAGCGTCTGCATCTATACAACATCCACACGATGGAAAAACTCAACGTCACCTACTGGGCAGGTGGGCAGTATATTTACGAAGAGATAGCGAATCTCGAATATTTCTTGCGCGATTATCACAATGACGAAGTGCACAAAATTGATATCAATCTCATAGAATATCTCCACGATGTCTATACGCTACTAGATCGTCCCGGCGAAATCTATGTCATCTCCGGCTATCGCTCGCCCTATACCAACTATATCCTGCGCAAACGCAATAGAGGCGTGGCCAAGAAGAGCTTCCATATGAAGGGTAAGGCCATCGATATCCGTATCCCTTCGGTGCATCTTTCATCTTTGCGCTATGCCGCTCTCTCGCTCCATCGAGGCGGCGTAGGATACTATCCACGTTCAAACTTCGTCCATATCGATACGGGAACTCCACGCTACTGGAGATTTCCCAAGCGATGACGGACATCGTCCTCTATATCCATATCCTCGCAGCCACCGTCTGGGTGGGCGGGAGTATATTTCTCTTCTTTTTAGGGATTTTTTTGCGCGATAAAGAGGCACAAAAGCAGGTGTATCTCCATATCGGTCCACTCTATGGATACCTTGAGAGCGTTTGGCTTACTATCCTCATCATCACGGGTCTCTATCTTTTCTATCACTTCTCTTTGGATAACATCCTCGCTTCAGGAATACCTCAAAAGCTCGCATCCGATTTGACTATCAAACTCGTTTTGGTAGGACTCATCACTCTTGCAACGATCGTACATATGTATATCGCCTTCA
>WGBB01000073.1 GCA_015494505.1 Nitratiruptor sp.
ACGCATTTGCCGTCGCACTTGTAGTGGCCTTGCGGCTCGGAAACGGAAAAATTGATAGGCATCGCACCACCGTCGTGGTACTGCGCATAGACCTTGTCGAAATTTTTGCGATAGCCTTTTGGCTGCATCAGCGCGATGCTTTTGGCACCGCAGCGCTTGGCGATGAGCTTGACGGCATAGTAGGTGCCGCTACCGGCTCCCACTACCGCGTCAAAATCGCACGAAATCGCCATAGGCACAAAAAGTTTTTCGCTGTAGATACCCAGCCAATCCAAAAGATAGGAAAGCGCCTTGTGCAAACGCGAGCGAAAGCGCACCTGCTGGATGCGGTACCTTGCTCCCAAAAGCTTGGCATAGGCGATGGACTGGTTCTCGTGCCCCTTCTTGCCGTCACTGAGGATCAAAACTCTCATCCCATTTTCCACCTGTTGTGCATCCAAAACCACTGCTCTGGATGCTTGCGTATCACCTCTTCGAGGATGTCGTTGAGTTTTTGTGTGAACTGATGTTCATCACACCCTTTGCAAGAGAAATCTTTTTGGATAATCCGAAAGCCATCAGGAGTGCGCACCAAAAATATCGGCACCACCTCTACATCGAATCGTTTAGCTAGCATCGCTACAGTCGGCACCGTTTTGCAAGGACGACCAAAAAATGTGGTCTCTATACCGTCGTTGCCGGCCTTTTGATCGATGAGCAGTCCCACGTGCCTGCCCTCTTTGAGCCTGCGTACCAGCTGCTTGATGGCTCCCTCTTTATAGATGAGCTCGTTGCCGTACATCTGGCGAAACGGCCGGGTGATATTTTTTTCTATCAGTTTGTTGTTCCCCTCGCGCCCCACCACGGCCATAGGATAGCCCTTTTGCGCCAAGAAGTGCGCCAATGCCTCCCAGTTGCCAAAGTGTGCCGTGATGAAGATTTTCGGTTTGTCGGTTTTTGGCTGGTACATTCCACGGATTTTGGAAAAATCGAAGCGCCCGGTGTAGATGAGCAGGATCTCCGCAGCCGTTTTGGCGATCTCTTTGTAGCTTTGCTTCGCTAGTTTGGGATCGAGTCCCGCTTTTTGGAGATTAACGATCGTTAATTGTCTTCGCTTGCCATCTATATAGTAGATGAGTGTACCTAGCCCCTCGAAGACTCTATAGACCCACGCTATCGGCAAAGAGCGAGACAGCCAGATGAGAAACTTGGTCGCTCCGTATTCCAATCGCTCTCGCATCAAAAACTCTCATCCACCAATGCACACAAAATGTGGCCTATGAGGATATGCATCTCCTGGATACGCGGCGTATCCTCCACAGGCACGACTATGGAGGAATCGCACATATCCTTGATGCGGCCGCCGTCTTTGCCGAGCAGACCTATACATTTGCACCCCATCGCGCGCGCCACCTCCACAGCACGCAGCACGTTTTCGCTCTCGCCGCTTGTGGAAATCGCGATGAGCACATCGCCCTTTTGCGCCAGCGCCTCCACTTGTCTTGCGAACACTTGTTCATATCCATAGTCGTTACTGATGGCCGTCAGCGCCGACGTATCGGTACTCAGCGCCACGGCAGGCAGGCCTCTTCGCTCCTTTTTGAAGCGCCCCACTAGCTCTGCCGCGATATGCTGTGCATCGGCCGCACTCCCGCCGTTGCCGCACAGCAGCACCTTCTTTTGATTTTTAAGCGCTTCCGTTACGATGATGCTGGCCGTGTAGATATGAAAGCGCAGCTCCTCCCAGACCCGCTCGAAGGCCTTTTGGTGCGCCAAAAGTTCTTTTTCGATTCTTTCTATCATTTTTGTATCCTTTGGATGATGCCGGTAGTGCTTCTGCCCTCCACGAGGTCGATGAGCACCGTCTCTCCTGCGATGTCGCTGCCGACTACCTCTTTATCTTTATAATCAGCCCCCTTGACCAGCACATCGGGGCGGATACGCTTGATGAGCTCATAGGGGGTATCGTCGTCAAAAATCACCACATAATCCACCGCTTCGAGGCTGGCTAAGATGTAGGCTCTATCAAACTGGGGATTGACGGGACGGCTCTCGCCTTTGAGGCGGCGCACGCTCGCATCGCTATTGAGTCCCACTATCAGCACATCGCCTCTCTTTTTGGCTTCGTTGAGATATGTCACGTGCCCCAAGTGCAAAATATCGAAGCAGCCGTTGGTAAAGACGATGCGCTTGCCCTGTGCTCTGAGACGCTGTGCGATACGCTCGATCTCATCGAAGCTCTTGATAGCCTCTTCGGGACCTCTGCGTCCCAAAGACTTCTCATACTCCTCTATCTCATCCAGCGAGGCCGTGGCAGCACCCACTCTGCCCACCACCACGCCTGCAGCGAGGTTGGCAAAATGCGCGGCATCTTCGAGTCCAAAACCTGCCGCCGTAGCGAACCCCAGTGCCGCCAGCACCGTATCGCCGGCTCCCGTGACGTCGTAGACCTCTTTGGCAAAGGTGGGGATGGTATGCATCGTTTCGTCGAAAATCGCCATGCCCTCTTCTGAGAGCGTGATGACGACTTTATCGAAATCATAGTGCTCTTTGAGCCAAAAGCCGGCTTTTTGGAGGCTCTCTTTATCTGAAATAGCGATGCCGCTGGCTTCGCTGGCTTCCTTTTTGTTCGGCGTAATGCAGTAGGCTCCCTCGTACTTACTATAATCGCGCCCTTTGGGGTCCACAAAAACCGGCGCTTTGCCTAAATGAATGAGCCGCTGCACCAGTGATGGTGTGAGCACCCCTTTGGCATAGTCGCTGAGCAGTATCACATCAAAATCATTGGACTTGGCAAAGGCTATGATCTCCTCTTCGCTCTCTTTCGCGATGGGTGCAGCGGTTTCGTGGTCGATGCGGACGATCTGCTGATGGCCTGCGATGATGCGGCTCTTTTTGGTAGTGGGTCTATCTTCTTGGATGAGGTACGATATCACACCCTTTTGCTCCAGTCTCCTCGCTATCCAGGCTCCCGCATCGTCGCGTCCTATCACGCTGGCTACCGCCACATCGGCGCCAAATGCCAGGAGATTATTGACCACGTTGCCGGCACCGCCTAAGAGGTCCTCCTGGCGCTCGGCCTGGACAACCTGCACAGGCGCTTCGGGACTGATGCGCTCGCACTTGCCAAAAAGATAGTGATCGAGCATCAGATCGCCCACCACGAGGATCTTCGGTTGTACGCGGCGCAGGCGCTCGATCACGCTATCTCCTCTTCATAGATCTTTTTGATATAGGGGATATCGGCTTTGATCCCCTCTTCGAGGCTAAAGCGCGGCTC
>WGBB01000074.1 GCA_015494505.1 Nitratiruptor sp.
GGAGCTCCTCGTCGAATTTTTCCACCTCATTTGAGCGCATGAAGAGGCGCTTATCGGGATAGGTGATGATTTGGCGTATCATCTGGCGCTTTTTTCCAATACCTGATCGATCAGACCGTACTCTTTGGCCTCCTCGGCACTCATGAAGAAGTCGCGCTCGGTATCTTTTGCGATCTTTTTGACGCTTTGGCCGGTATTTTGGGCCAAAATCTCATTGAGGATGCGCTTAAGACGCAAGATCTCTTTGGCCTGGATCTCGATATCGGTGGCTTGCCCTTGCGCACCGCCCAGCGGCTGGTGGATCATGATGCGTGCATGGGGCAGTGCGTAGCGCTTGCCTTTTGCGCCGGAGCTGAGCAAAAAGGCGCCCATACTGGCCGCCTGGCCGATACAGATGGTAGCCACGTCGGGCTTGATGTAGTTCATCGTATCATAGATGCTCATCCCGCTGGTAATCACACCGCCGGGAGAGTTGATATAGAGATAGATATCTTTATCGGGGTCTTCCGCTTCCAAAAAGAGCAGCTGCGCCACGATAGAAGATGCCACGGCGTCGTTGATCTCGCCGCTGAGCATGATGATGCGGTCTTTGAGGAGGCGAGAGTAGATGTCGTAACTGCGCTCACCACGACCGGTGCGCTCAATTACGTACGGGATATAGTAGCTCATGCGTTCGCCTCTTCTTTTTGGTTCTTCTTGTTGAGCAGATGCGTCAGCAGTCTATCTTCGATCATCGCCATCTTGATCGCCGGCAACAACCCTTGCTTCTGGTAGGCTTCCAGGATCTCTTGGGGATTGCGCCCCATCTGCATCGCTTCGTAGTAGATAGTCTGGATCACCTCTTGGTCGCTGACATCGATCCCCTCTTTTTTAGCGAGAGCATCGACGATAAAGGTGGCTTTGACGCTTTTTTTGGCCTCAGGCTCGATCTCTTTTTTGAGCTCTTCGAGTTTTTCAGAGTTTTCTTGGAGCTCTTTGATCTCTTCTTGGCTCATTTGCTGCGCACGCTGATTGAGCTGCACGTCGATCTCTTGCTCTACGATGTTTTTAGGCAAGTCAAACTCATACTTTTCCACAAGCGCTTCGACGAGTTTTGGCTTGAGCTCTTCGTTGTAGAGCTTGGAGAGCTTTTCGCTCTTGAGCTGCTTTTTGATCTCCTCTTTGAGCACATCCACCGTAGCGTCTGGATTTTGCGGCAGCATCTTTTTAGCCAGCTCGTCGTTGATTTCGAGTTTCTCTTTCTCTTTGATTGCATGCAGCGTCACTTCGAATTTGGCCGGCTTGCCCGCAAGCTCTTTGTTGGGATAGTCTTCGGGGAAAGTCACTTCGATGGTCTTGGTCTCACCCTTTTTCATCCCCACCACTTGCTCTTCGAAGCCTGGGATGAACTGGCCGCTGCCTAAGCGCAGTTCGAATCCTTCGGCGCTGCCGCCTTCGATCTCTTTGCCGTCTTCCAGGGTGCCTTTGAAGTCGATGACCACCAGGTCACCCTCTTTGGCTACGCGTCGTTTGGGGTTTTCGACAAACTGCGCCATCGCTTCGGCCAGTTCCTCAAGACGCTTTTGCACCTCCTCATCGCTCACTTCGGGCTCTTCGTATTTGGGTACCAGCTCTTCGTAGCCTTCGAGGTCGATTTCTGGACGTAGTCCTATTTCAAACTCCATCACGATGGCTTCGTCGCCCTTTTCATACTTAGTAAAGCGTGGTTCGCCGAGGATCGCGTTTTTATCGACACCCAGCTCTTCTATGGACTTATCCAAGACTTCGCGGACAGCTTCGCCTTCGGCATCTTGGGCGATTTTGTCTCCGTAGCGCTGCTTGACCACTGCTACAGGTACTTTGCCTTTGCGAAATCCGGGGATATCGAGGGTTTTAGCGAGGTTTTTTGCGATTTTTTCGCTGCGTTTTTCGATATCTTCATTCTTGATGGTCGCCTCTACTTTTGCATTGGCGCTATCGATTTTGGTGGCTTTGATTTCCATTAAGTTCCCTTCGTGCAAAATTTTAGCTCTTATTTTATCAAAATATTGTGATAAAATCTAAAAAACGTACACGGAGGGGTGATGGACAACCAAAAACGATTCGAAGAAGCTGTGCGCACAATGCTTGCAATCATCGGCGAGGACCCAAACCGCGAAGGCCTCATCAAAACACCCGCACGGGTCTACAAAGCCTTCATGCATCTTACCCAGGGCTATCGCCAAGACCCCAAAGAGATACTCGGCGAAGCACTCTTTAGCTCTACCAACGACGAGATGGTTTTGGTGCGTGATATCGAGTTCTATTCGCTGTGCGAGCACCATCTTTTGCCTATCATCGGCCGTGCCCACGTGGCCTACATCCCAAACGGCAAGGTAGTGGGCCTATCGAAAATCCCCAGAATGGTGAACGTCTATGCCAGACGGCTGCAAATCCAAGAGCAGATGACGGAGCAAATAGCCGATGCTTTGATGGAGACTATCAATCCCAAAGGCGTGGCGGTAGTGGTGCAGGCTCGCCACATGTGTATGGAGATGCGAGGCGTCGAAAAGATATGTTCTACCACCGTGAGTTCGGCTCTTCGCGGCGTTTTCAAAGAGAACATCAAAACCCGCGAAGAGTTCTTTAGCCTTATCAACGCCCCGCAAGGTAACAGGTTTTAATCTTTACAAAGTCCTTCGGCCTTGGCCAGCGCCACTATCTCATCCAAATGCACGGCGCGTTCATCGGCCGGGTCGTCCTCTTTGCTGCGGCATTTCCCGCACGCTGTCCCCGCATCCGTCGCTTCCATGATCGCTTCGACGTCACAAGCGCCGTTTTTGATAGCTTCTATGATTTCACCGAGGCTCACATCCATACATTCACAGACGGTATAGACTTCCTTTTCCACCTCTTTGAGCGTACTAAAAGGCATGTTCCCCCTCCTTCTTTTTTGTTTATTATAACAACCTATTATATCCGGTTTTGCTACATTTGTCGCAATTGTGCTATAATCCATTGCAAATAAGAGAAAATATATCCGAATTAGGAGCGACGATGAGCGAAAATGCACAAACACAAGAGACACAACAAGAGCAAGACTTTGCGAGCCTCCCTTTTGAGGAGAAGTGGAAAGCGATAGAAAAGGTAATCGACGAAAACATCCGCCAGTTTCTCGTGATGGATGGGGGCAACCTCGAAATCATCGATATGAAAGAAAACGGCGATTTCATCGATGTCTACATCCGCTACATGGGAGCCTGTGTAGGGTGTGCCAGTGCTACGACGGGGACGCTCTTTGGTATCGAGCACACCCTCAGGCAAAAACTGAACTACCAAAATATTCGCGTCTTGCCGATATAAACGTGCTATAATCGATGGTATGAAAAAATTCGAAAATATCGCATCCATCGATTTTTGCACCCTCGATTACGAATGCGCCTATCTGCCGGATCGAAACACCCGCATGCTCTATCGCTATATCCCCGAAGCTACGAGGGAGTTGGCAAGCGAGCTGATTCGCAGAGGCTGGCGTAGATTTGGGCACTCCTATTTCCACCCTATCTGCGCAGGCTGCAATGAGTGCAAAAACATCCGCATCGACGTGCGCCGTTTCAAGCCCACACACTCCCAAAAGCGCGCCATCAAAAAAAACCGCGATACCGACATCTACATCCAAAAACCGACTCTTACCTATGAACACGTAGAGCTCTATAACAAGTTTCACAAATTCAAAGAAAAAAAGAGCGGCTGGAGCTACACCGAAATGGATATCCAGACCTACTACGAAGAGTTCGTGGTGGGTGCGCACAACTTCGGCAAAGAGGTGCTCTACTTTCGCGACGGCAAGCTCATCGGCGTGGACCTCATCGATATTCTCGACGACGGCATCAGCTCCATCTACTTCTACTACGATCCCGACTATGAAAAACTCTCACTCGGCACCTACTCGCTTTTGGTGCAAATAAACCTGGCGCGGCAATTAGGATTAGAATGGATTTATCTTGGCTACTGGGTGGATGGGTGCGCCTCGTTTGCCTACAAAAAACGGTTCAAACCCTACGAACTTCTCGAAGGCTTCCCAAAGCTTAACAAAGAGCCGCAGTGGCGCGGCGAAGATTAGCGTGCTTTGAATTTGCGTACGAAGGCTATAAAGAGGCGTACGACACCGATAATCAGATAGACGATAAAGGTAAAGACAAATGGATGGAGCCATCCTAGAGGTGCGGTGGAAATGGCCTGCAGTTGCTCCAGTGGATGGCTCTTCCAGGCGTTCCAGTGCATCCATATAGCCAAAAAGAGGCATAAAAAGAGATAGAGTATCACTTCACGGATAACAATACGCTTCATCTCCTCCCCCGCTCGCGCGGCCTCTTACATGAGACCGCGAAGCATCAGATTCCAATACATCGGTTTGAGCATATACAAATCGAACGCCCACCAAATCCAGCGAGGCTCTGCTGGATCGAGGAACGGGAATGAGGGCGCAGGCTTAGAGCCGTAGTTAAATTCTGCTAGCATAATCTTACCATACTGCGTCTTGAGCGGACAGACGGTATAGCCGTCGAATTTGGCCGTGGGCTCTTTGCCCTCCATGACTGCGACGAGGTTTTCTTGGATAATAGGACCGTGGTGGCGTGCGCTTCCACCCGTCTTGCCTTTAGGAATGCCCAGCACGTCACCGATACCGAAAACATTTTTGTAGCGGCGATGCTGGAGTGTCTCTTTGTCCGCTTCCATCCATCCTTTTGCACTTCCTTTTTGCCATGCCAGCGGCGAGGTGCGAAACTCGTTGGCTGCAGTCATAGGAGGCACCACATGGATGAAATCGTAGGGAATCTCCACCATCTCCTCTTTGGTGATGTAATCGTAGATTTCCAGCTCAGGATCGTACTCGCCCTTGACTTGGTAGACGTGCTTAAAAGTAGCGACCTTCTTGTCGGTATCGATTTTGACGAGATTGTGGTTCCATTTGTTGGTGATGTTGCCATACATCGGCTGGACGCGTTTTGAGAGCGTTTCGTTGTACTCTTTGATACCGAAGAGCTTGCTTCCTTTGCCTTTGGTGAAGTAGAACTTGGCGTTCATATGCACGTCTTTGCCGCCCACTGGACCGTTACCGCGCAAGAAATCGTCGCTTAAATAGAGTATCTTTTGTGGAGCCCCTCCACACTTGATAGGGGTGGCCGGCTGGGTACAGATGACGTTGATAGGGTTGTCTTTGCTTGCCTTCTCAGCTGCGGCACGCATCTGCTTGAACCACTCCCACGTGATCTCGCCACCCTTGACGCTTCCTGTTTCGGGATTGTTGAGATAGACGCTGGCGACGCCGTTTTTGCCCAGTTTATCGAGGGTGAGCCCTTCGATCTGCTCGTACTGATAGGAAATCCCCACTGCCACCACCAAAAAGTCGTATTTGACTTTGCCGTTTTTGGCAGTGACCACTTGGTTGTGATCGGGATCGAACTCGACCACTTTATCTTTTATCCATTTGACGCCGTCAGGGATGAAGTCGGCGTTGGGACGCTTGATTTCGTCGGCCTTGTAGAGACCTGCAGCCATAAAGACTTGTCCCGGTTGGTAAAGATGAAGCTCGTTGGGAGCGATGATGGTAATCTTGGCGTTGCCGGCAGCCCTGCGGAGTCTCGCAGCGGCCATGATACCGCCGGCACCCCCACCTACGATGACGATGTGGGCTTTGGCGTCAGTGGTTTTTCCTTTTTGCTCTTCGGCATGGCTCGGCACGCTTCCCATGAAAGCACCGGCCGTGCCAAGCCCCATGAGCTTGAGTGCGTCACGGCGCGAGAGCCCTTCGCTTTTGAGGGTCTCTTCGATCATTTCCTGGACTTCTTTTAGCTTTTTGATATCGTCACTGTGCATAGACCTCTCCTCTAGCAAATTTGATACTTAATGGTATCTTACCATTTCTATAATCAGCCTTAATGATTATATAAAATTTTGCTTATAGAACTTCCGTGACGAAAAGCTGGATGTATTGATTGTTGTTGAAGATGTTGCGCGAGGGGTAGAAGACAAGGTCGATGCGGTTTTTCTCGAGGGGTTTTTCGTGTTTGAATTTGATAGCTTTGAAGATTCGGCCATCCTTTCGCAGTGTCATGAGCAGATGGTTGGCGCTCTCACCCACCATACGCGCTTCGAGGACCTCTACATCGAGTGCCGCGAAGCGAGGCATGGGATTGGACTCGCCGTAGGGAGCGTAGGCTTCGATGATATCGATGAGCTCCCAGTCTATTTCGCTAAAGGATAGCTCTCCCAAAACTTTCGAAGCATCGATAAAGGCCTCTTTGGGAAGCTTTGCCGCAA
>WGBB01000075.1 GCA_015494505.1 Nitratiruptor sp.
GAGCGATGGGTGCGTGATGGCCGAGTTTGGCGATGAGGAGTGGTTTGAGAGGTGCCGTCTCTTCTTTGCCGGCGGCATCAAGAAGGGCAAGCTTTGGAACTATGACTTGGCTCTGTTTGGCCTCAAAGCCAAAGAGGAGCCCTGCGAAGTGGAGAAACTAAAAGAGAAGATAGCAGCAAGCAACGAAGTGGTAGCCTACTTTGAGGAAAAGTTTGCAAACAATCCCTATTTCGACACTCTCTCAATCGGCACGAAAACCTATAAAACCCACTATCCTATCTTGCTCAAACCCTCTTTATATTGTCCCAAAGAGGATATCTACGCTGAACTAAAAGACCGAGGTATCGATGTGCAGGTACGCTTCAAACCGCTCTATAAGCTCACGCCTTTGCAAGGCGCTTCGCTACCTACTAGCGAAGAGCTCTATAAAGCTATAATGCTTTTGCCTTTGCAAAAGGATATAGTCGAACCGCTCTTTGGGGTGTTGGAAAAATACCGCTATCGCGGCTGCAGTTTTTAGGAGATGGAATGTATATCGTCAGTGATGCAGTGCAAAGAAGCGAAGAGATAGAGATCCAAGAGGGGACAAAAGAGATAATCTTTAGCTCACCCTTTAACGAAAAGATCATAGCATGGCTGCGCACTCACGGTTTTCACGAAAGCTTCATCGAAGATATCCAAAACGAGGAGCAGAGTGTCGTCTATGAAGATAGTGATATTTTTAAATTTATGGTCTTCAAATACTTCAAACGAAGTGAAGAGAATCCACTCCTGTATGATGATACCAATATTATCGTCATTATTACGGATGAAAAGCTCTTTTTTCTGTGCGAGGAAAAGGATGTGATCCAGCGTGTGGTGGCACGCTTTCGCCGCCGCTACAAAAAAGGAGACTCCATCCCCTACGCAACCTACACCATCATCGATATCCTCATAGACGCTACGATGAATATCGTCGATCTCATCGACGACAAGCTCGAAATTATAGAAGATAATATCTTCGCTGAAGAGTTCGACCAAGAGGAGATACAAAAGAGCCTCTACTTCGCCAGGCGCTCTCTCAACCGCATCTCCAAGGTCAGTATCCTCGAAAACGACGTGATAAACAAGCTCTACAACCACTTTCCAACATCAGTACGCAAAAAACTAAAATATGAATTTATCGATCTCAAAGAGCACCTCTCATTCCTCATCAACGAATCAAAAACCTATCTCGACCGCACGGGGTATTTGCAAAACCTCCTCATGGGTTTCATGAGCAACAAGATGAACCAAACCATGCAGCGTCTTACCGGTATCACGCTCATCTTTTTGCCCCTTACCTTCATCGTGGGCAACTACGGTATGAACTTCAAGTACATGCCGGAACTCGAGTGGAAGTATGGCTACTTCGCCGTGTGGGTGGTCAATATCCTCATCGCCGTAGCGATATATCTGTGGCTAAGGAAGAAGCGATGGATCTAAAAGAGATTGCCAAGCTACACGAAAAGTGCAAGGAGTGCGGAGAGGATCTCTATAGCTTTTTGGAGCGAGAGTTTCCCGATATCTCTATCGAAGAGCGCCTAAAAATCATGGCTTCGATCCTCAACGAGCACCTCGAAGAGTATGACTATGACCAAGCAGACAAACTGAAGCGTGAGGACTACTCCATCACCAGGTTTCATCCCAAACGCTGATGTGCGCTATTTTTGGAATCTTCGGAGAGTATGAGCGTGAGCGTGCTCTTGCGGCGCTGCACACTATGCGCCATCGAGGACCCGACTCTGAGGGGATATATGAAGCTGACGGCATCTTTTTGGGCCACGAGCGCCTCTATATCTTCGACCCCGAAGCCTCGCAGCCCGTGCGAAAGGGCGCGCTGGTGGGGCTTTTCAACGGTGAAATCTACAATTATCGAGATTTCGGGGCAAAGAATGACACCGAAGCGCTCCTTGCTGCCTATCCCGATTTTGCAAAACTTCAGGGCATGTTCGTCTTTGGGGTTTATGATGGCGAGCGACTCTATTTGGGGCGTGATGTTTTCGGAAAAAAGCCGCTCTACTATTACTATGATAAAAGACTCTTCATATTTGCTTCCGAAATCAAAGCCATCATCGCTTATCTGGGGAAAAAATGTTTCAATTACAAGACACTCAGCGGGTATCTCAGCTTCGGAGCGCTGCCTAATAGGCAGACTTTCTACGAGGGTATCTATAAACTCTTACCGGGTGAGCTGCTTACGTACGATACCAAAAGAGGAAAAATCGAATATAGTGAATTGAATTCATTTTTGCGAACAGATGACGGAGATCTCGAGGAGCGGCTGCGCAGTGCCGTGCACAAGCGGCTGCAGGGGGATTTCGAAGCGGCTGCGCTGCTCAGTGGCGGCGTGGATAGCTCGTTTGTGGCAGCTATCGCCAAAGCCGAGCAGGGGAGTTTGGCCACCTTTAGCATAGGTTACGAAGATAGACGCTACAGCGAGCTGCCCTATGCGCGTCTCGTGGCCGACCATATCGGCAGCGAGCATACCGAAGTGCTCTTTGGAGCCGAAGAGTTCTTCGCCACCTTCGAAGAGCTGCTATCTTGCTACGACGAGCCTATCGGTGATAGCGCCAGCGTGCCCCTTGCCTATCTTTTTAGCCAAATCAAGCAGCAAGGCTTTCGCGTGGTGCTCAGCGGCGAAGGGGGTGACGAGATTTTCTTAGGCTATCGGCAATACTTCGAGTTTCTCGATTTATTACAAGCTGCAGATCTCAAATACAAAAACTGGCTCAAAAACTACTTTCGCGCCCACTTTAGCCCCAACAAGGAGTGGGAGTGGTATAAGCGGGTTTTCAGTGGTGAGCTTCTCTTTCGCTCTACTTGTGAAGTCTTTACCGATTTGCAAAAGAACCTCTTTTTGCGCCAAAACGTGCGCGATGGGGAGTCGGTGGAGTTTTTAGAACTCTTCTTGGAGCGCTGGGAGCGAAGTGGCCTGGATGATGAAGCGATTTTTATGAGCTATATCGATATGATGGTGCGCTTAGCAGCCTTGTATCTAGCCAAACTCGATACCACCTCGATGCTGCACTCCATCGAAGCGCGCACGCCGCTTTTGGATGAAGATGTGGTGGCGGCTGCTTTTGGCGATGCCAAAAGGTCTAAAGAGCCAAAATATTTGCTCAAGCAGATTGCCGCTAAGTATATCCCCCATGAAATTATTGCACGCAAGAAGAAGGGCTTTTCCTATCCCCACATGCAGTGGCTCATGCGAAGTGCGTATATCCAAAAAATGGAGCGTATCAACGACGAAACCGGCTTTTTTAAGCCAGAGCAACTTGCGTTCCTCATCGAAAACGCCAAGCGCAATCGCTTTTCGCGCCACTTCTGGCTGACCCTCGCGTTTTTGCTTTGGTATGAGAGAAATTTTTAAGGACTATATAAAAATTTAAGGAGTAGAATAGATGTAGATAGCCAAAGTTTTATAAGGATTACAAATGTGCCGCCTATTTTGGCTGCTCAGTGTTATGCTCCTTCCTCTCTTTGGTTTCAATCAGGGTGTAGGGATATGCTTTAACAAACCAGGCATCACTCTCCAAAGCCTCCCCGAAAATATCGGCAAAGCAAAAATCCTTTTTTCACAAAAAAACGTGCCTTGTCTTTATATTAAAGCGCCTGGCAAGAAGGTGGTGCGTGCGCTAGAAACCAGCGTGGATCTGCATGATTGCTACCCCGATCCCAAGGATCCGTGCCTTACGTCTTGGAAGTTGCAAAACAGCTGCAAGGCAGAGACACTGCGCACACAAGCACGAATTGATAGGGATTTCTACGCCAAAATAATTTGCCAAAATGGTTGTGAACATCGAGAGTTTTTGTACTGGGACAAATGGTGGGATACACCCACGAAAGTTCGCTTGCGCACGGAATTTAACACCTCCTTTGGCTATAAAAGTCTCAAAGAGGCGATCAAAGGACTCGAGATCATCAATGCGTACTTGCATCGCGTCTGCCCCAAGGATCGATTTCCCACGGGTTACGGGATGGGGCGCACACCCGATGAGATTTTTTATGTAGATGCACAAGAACTTCCACCCGATTACCACAAAATAGTGCGCAAAATCTTGTACAAACTCACCAAAAACGGCGCTTTGCAAGGTCTTGCGTCCCAAGATATCGCTGCCATAGCACAGCGAAGCCTCGATGGTGCCAAAATCTACTATAGCCCCAAAACGTGCGGCGGTGATGAGAAGTGGCATGCGCAAAGCGGCGGGTTTTTTACAAAGCTCCGTTTTGACGCGAGAGGTTGCGTGCATGTGGAGATTTTACATTAAGGAGTGGATATGAAACGGATTGCGATTTTGTTACTGAGTCTTGTTTTTGTCTATGGAGCCGATCCTTGTTTGAAGGTGGCTAATGATTTGTGGAAATTGCAAAACAGCATCATCGAGCATGCCTTTTTAGAACTTCCTAAAGGTACGTGGGCACGCTACGACGATGGATCGACGATGCTCTATGTGGGGCAAGATACGATAGA
>WGBB01000076.1 GCA_015494505.1 Nitratiruptor sp.
ATCCACGAGCTGTGCCACCGCACCCATATGAACCACTCGCGCGCCTTTTGGCGCCTTGTGGGGAGCCGCTGTCCCGCATATAAAGCGATAGAGCGGGAATTAAAAAGCTTGAGTTTTGTTTTATCATAATTTTTTATAAATTTTGCTATTATAGACTCATCAATTTTTTTTATTAGAGTGGGGGAATGAAGTTATCTATCTTCGAACAAGAGCTCTTTGACCAGTTCATCCAAGAATCTCCCAAAGGTATCCTTGCAAACTTTTTGGCTGCTCTTCTCATACTTTTTCTGTTTTGGAATAGGTGGCAACCCGGTTTTTGGGTCTGGATGGGACTCTTTTCGGGCGCTATGCTCTATCGCTTGGCAATTTTTTGGCTCTATAAGCAAAATGTTATTAATAGAGTAGTCGCTTTTAACCTCACGTATGTAGGAATAGTTGCGACGGCGATTGTGTGGGTGCTTGCCCTGTGGTTGGTTTTTCAAAACGTAGGGATAGAATACAAAGTTTTCATCGGTTTTATCATAGGCGGTTTGAGTGCCGGGGCCGTAGCGATTTTTTCGATGGTGTATCGATTTAGCGTTACATTTGTGACCATCACGTTGCTATTAACAGCGATTTGGTTTTTGAGTGCGGATACACGTATAGAAAATATAATGGGTTTGGGTACATTGATTTTGTATGCGTATCTATTGCAAGTGGCGAAGGTTTTTTCGCGCAACTACCGTAATCTCCTGGCTCTTTCGCACCAAAAAGAGACGATACTCAAAAAGCTCGAACAGAGCAACAACGAACTCAAGCTCATTTTCGAAAACACTCCGATGGGCATCTTCTTTTACGACAGCCATCTCAACGTGATAGATGCCAATGAAAATTTAATGAAACTTCTGGGCGTCCAAAAGGATGCTCTGGCTCGTTTCAATCTCGCACGTATCGAAGACAAAAACGTGCGAGACGCTATCCAAAAGGCGGTAGAAAAAGGCGAGCCGCAGCACTATGAGGGGGCATATACCACTGCGCTTTCAGGCAAACAAATCTATATCCGGCTTATTACCAATCCCGTCAAGGATAGGAGCGGTACGATTCTCGGGGGATTGGGAATGATGGAGGATATCGAAGAGGAGATAAAAACGAAGCAGCGCCTTCACAACTACGCGCAGTTTTATCTTGCTAACCCCAATCCCCTTTTTCAAATCGATTGCAAGAGCAAAAAGATTCTCATAGAAAACGAAGCGATGCAAAATCTGCGGCGACGCATTCTGCATTGGCAAGAGCTGGTGGAGAGTATCTGCACCGGTGACGAAGAGCGGGTGGAGACACGCGTCGGCGAGCGATTTTACGCATTCGATATCGTTCGGGTCAATGAGAATTGTAGCAACGTCTACGTACGTGACGTAACGCTTGAAAAGCGTGCCAAAGAGGAGGCCGAGTTCTTCGCCTACTACGACGAGCTGACGAAGCTGCCGCGCAAGAAGGTCTTTACCGAATTTATGAAAAAGGCGCAAAAGCACGCCAAGCGCTACGATCGTCTCAATGCGCTCCTCTTTATCGACTTGGACGATTTCAAAAAAATCAACGACACGTACGGACATAGTGTGGGAGACGAATTTTTAGTCCAGATCGCAAACCGCTTGCGCAAGATTTTACGGGGCGTAGATGTAATCACCCGCTTGGGAGGTGATGAGTTTGCGGTGTTGCTTACGGATCTGCCCGGCAATGAGGAGGAGGCGAAAGAGCGCGTCGAGCACGTAGTGCAAAAGATACTCCATACTATCAACGACCCCCTCGTCATCGGAGATATCACGATCAAAGCCGCGGCGAGCGTCGGTATCGCACTCTTTCGCGACGAGAGTATCGACGAGGTTTTCAAAAATGCCGACCTGGCGATGTACGAGGCCAAAAACGAAGGGAAAAATCGCTACAAGTTTTACACTGAAGAGATTCGTATCCGCTATTTGGAAAAAAATAGACTCTTTAGCGAGCTTGAGCGTGCGATTTTGGCCAACGATTTCGTGCTCTACCTCCAGCCTGTCGTGCGACTAGAAGACGGTGCCTGCGTGGGAGCCGAGGCATTGATGCGTTGGCGCTATCGCCAAAACACGCTCTTGTATCCCGATATTTTCATCAAATTTGCCGAAGAGGGGCAGCATATTTACAAACTCACGATGTGGGCTATCAAAGAGGCGTCGCGCCACGCCGAAAATTTGGATCAGATAGAGCGCATCTCCGTCAACCTCAGTATGCAAGATTTGCAAAACGAACGCTTCATAGACGATATCCGGCGACTCATAGAGACCGAAGGGGTGGACCCAAAACGGTTGATGCTCGAAATCACGGAGACCATAGCACTGGAAGACTATGTGCAGATCGCAAGCCGTGTGGAGCGTCTCAAAGATTTCGGCTTTCGCATAGCCATCGACGATTTTGGGACGGGATACTCGTCGATGTACTACCTCAAGCATCTCGATGTGGATACCATAAAGATAGATAAAACCTTTATCGATGCAATTGAGAAAAATCGCAAAGACCGCATCCTTACGGGTACCGTGATCGATCTGGCGAAGCTTTTGGGGCTCAAAACGATAGCCGAGGGGGTGGAGCGCAAAGAGCAGCTCGATATCCTTAAATCCCAGGGCTGCGACAAGGCTCAGGGCTATCTCTTTGCTAAGCCTATGCCGCCGAAGGATTTTGTGGAGTATTTAGCGGCCACACCCGTAGCGCACGATTGATCGCAGGGTTTTGTCCATACGCTGCAGTGTGCGGCGCGGCAAGTGGTAGTACTCGAGCATTTCGATAGGGCGATGATAGATTACGTAGGTGCGGCCTCGTAGGCGAAAGATGAGGATGCGCATAGGCAAATCCAGGCCTGCTCGCACATCCATCTTCATCAGATGCGACCCCACATACGGCGTGCCAAAGAGGATGAGGTAGCTTGGTTCGATACGCCGTTTGATGCGCTTGGCATTGCGATAGTGGTCGATAGCACAAAAGATGCGCAGCTTCTTTTTTCGAATAGCCAGCTTGATGCGTTTGATGGTGGTGTAGTAGCCGTATTTGCTCTTTATTTGTGTAAGGTGCGGTACTTTGGCACCAAACAGCACGAGTGCGCTAAGAAGCAGTATCAACACTTTTTTCATCGGTATCCTTTGTGATGATTGTAGCAAATGAGGTTAAACAGATAGAGCGCTTTTTAAGCAACGATGAGATAAAATAGAGCTTAAAAAAGCGTGGAGTGGTTATGACCAAATATATCTTCGTCACGGGCGGGGTGCTGAGCTCTTTGGGCAAAGGGATTTCCAGCGCCAGCATAGGAGCACTGCTCAAAAACAGCGGCCTCGATGTCTCTATCCTCAAAATCGACCCCTACATCAATGTCGACCCAGGTACTATGAGTCCTCTCGAGCACGGTGAGGTTTTCGTCACTGCCGACGGGGCAGAGACGGACCTGGATCTGGGGCACTATGAGCGCTTCTTGGATATCAAGCTCTCCAAGCTCAACAACTTCACCACGGGCCAGGTCTACCTCTCTGTCATTCAGCGCGAGCGCAAAGGGGACTATCTGGGTAAAACCATTCAGGTGGTGCCCCACATCGTCGAGGAGATAAAGAGCCGCATCAAAAAGGCGGGCAAAGGCAAGGATGTTCTCATCGTAGAGCTGGGCGGCACCGTGGGCGATATCGAAGGACTGCCCTTTTTGGAAGCGATTCGCGAGCTCACACACGATCTGGGAGTCCACCGCGCCTTCAATATCCACGTCACCCTCGTTCCCTATATCGCCGCAGCCGGCGAGCTCAAGACCAAGCCCACCCAGCACAGTGTCCAGGAGCTGCGCCGTATCGGTATCAGTCCCGATATGATTATCGCCCGCTGCGAAAGGCCGCTCCCGACGGAAGTGAAAGAAAAGATCGCACGAAGCTGCGGTATCCCCGCGCATAGCGTCATAGAAGCCAAAGATGCCGAGACCATCTACAAAGTGCCTCTCAATTTCTTGCGCCAAGAGATTCTCGAACCCATCTCCCATCAGCTCCATCTGGGCAAGCTCGAACCTAAGATGGATGAGTGGGATATGATTGTTAAAAAGATTATCGCGCCAAAAGATGAGGTGACCATAGCTTTCGTAGGCAAGTATCTGGGGCTCAAAGAGTCTTACAAATCCCTCACAGAAGCTCTGGTGCACTCCGGTGCGGCGCTGGATACCAAAGTCAATATCAAATGGGTGGACAGCGAACTCATAGAAGCTGAAGGTGTGGAAGATTTTATGAAAGATGTGCACGGCATTTTGGTAGCGGGAGGTTTCGGCGAGCGTGGAGTCCAGGGCAAGATGGAGGCGATTCGCTACGCCAGAGAAAATAAAATCCCCTATCTTGGAATATGTCTGGGGATGCAGCTAAGCATCATCGAGTATGCTAGAAACGTGCTGGGCATCGCCGATGCAAACTCTATGGAGTTTGACAAGGAGACCAAAAATCCCGTCATCTATCTCATCGACGAGTTTATCGACACCTCAGGCCAAAAGCAGATACGCACCCACACCTCTCCTATGGGCGGGACGATGAGATTGGGCGAATACGCCTGCAAAGTCAAAGAGGGCACTAAACTCTGGGAGGCGTATGACCAAAAAAGTGTGATTTACGAGCGCCATCGCCACCGCTACGAGGCCAATCCAGCCTATAGACCCAAGCTCGAAGAGGCCGGGATGGTTGTGAGCGGCGAGAGCGAAGAGGGACTCATCGAAGCTGTGGAGATTGCGAAGCATCCCTGGTTTGTGGGCGTGCAGTTTCACCCAGAGTTTACCTCCCATCTGCAAAAACCAAATCCGCTGATTACGGCGTTTATCAAAAATTCGTTAGCCAATAAATGAGAAGACTCACCAAAGAGGATGTACGCAAAATCTTAGCCGAGCGCTTCAGCGAAGGATTCCTCTCCCTTCGTGATATTCCTCGTCCCGAAACCCTCAAGGACCTCCAAAAAGCGGCCAAACGCATAGCCGAGGCGATGAAAAAACGCCAAAAAATAGCCGTGGTGGGGGACTATGACGTGGACGGCGTGGTTTCGACTACGCTGATGAAGGAGTTTTTCGCCTCCGTAGGCTACCCCGTCACCACCATCATCCCCAACCGTTTCAAGCACGGTTATGGACTGAGCAAAAGTGTCATCGAAGAGGTGCGCGACGCCGATCTCATCATCACCGTAGACAACGGCATCAGCGCTATCGAAGCGGCCCAGTACTGCAAGGAGCTGGGGATCGATCTCATCATCACCGACCATCACACGCCGGGCGAACAACTCCCCGAAGCCTACGCCATAGTCAATCCCAAGCAGCACTCCTGCGATTTTGCCTTCAGTGAGATATGCGGGGCGCAAGTTGCCTGGTTTTTGATAGGAGGGCTCAAGGCCGAGCTGAGACTGGAATTGGATATGAAGCGCTTTTTGGATATCTTAGCCATCGCCATCATCGCCGATATCATGCCGCTGCGCCATATCAACCGCCCTTTGGTGCAAGCGGGACTGAAGATGTTCGAGCGCAGTGAGCGGCCTGCTGTGAAGTTCTTGCG
>WGBB01000077.1 GCA_015494505.1 Nitratiruptor sp.
AGAGGCTGCTTTTACCGACGTTTGGTTTACCGATTATCGCTATTTTTTTCATCTGCTTCGTTCTTTGGAAGTTTTTCTATATAGATCGATTCGCTCGGGAATGCAAAATCGCTGCCGTGGCGCTGGACTATCTCCATAATCTTGAGGTTCACATCTTCTCTAATCGCCAGATACTTTGCCCAGTCCGCCGTATTGGTAAAGCAATAGATAAATATACTGAGTTCGCTTGCGCCAAATTCGTCGAAATTGACTAAAAGCGTGGCGTTTTGCGCGATTCCCGGATGCGATTGTAGCATATTTCTGATATCTCGTAGGATCGCTTCCATCTGCTCGTGGGTGGTGGAGTACACAAGACCTATGCGCATCTTGATGCGGCGGATGTTGCGGCGTGAAAAGTTTTCGATGGGGTTGTTGGCGATGATCTGATTAGGGACGGTGATGAGGGATTTTTCGAAGGTGCGCACTTTGGTGGTACGCAATCCTATCTCCTCCACGGTTCCTTCCACATCGCCCACTTTGATCCAGTCGTCTATCTTGAGTGCGCGGTCGGCGAGGATACTAAGACCCCCGAAAAGATTGGCCGCCGTATCTTTGGCTGCCAATGCAAACGCCAAACCACCCAGACCCAGGGAAGCCAAGAAGGCGCTGACGTTGATATCCCACACCTGCAGGATCGATACAAGCCCAATGGCTATGATGAAGATCTTAAGGGTTTTTATAAAGAAAGCCCCGATTTCGCGGTAGAGTTCTTTGCCGAATTTCCTCGCAAAACGATAGATCGACTCATCTAGGACGATCACGGAGTTGTAGAGGAGCCAGAAGATAAGGAAAATGACGAGGCTCTTAATGAGTTGGTCTACAAAAGGCGATGAAATCCCCGCTATGAAAAAGGCGAAGTACAGACCAAGGATGATGAAGGAGAATTTGAGCGGTCCCTCGAGCACTTGCAAAATCTTGTCATCGATGGTTGTAGCGGTAAAAGATGTGGCCTTTTTGAGTGCGGCGAGGATAATGAGGGCGAAGATTTTGCGAAAGAGCAAAAAGAGCAAAAATATCCCCAAAGCCTCGGCGAATTTATACAAAGGCATTCCTAAGAATGTGTTGTTTTGCAAAAAGGCGAGGATTTCGGTTTTGAGCTGCAAGAGTTTGGTTTTGGTGCTGCCGATGCGCTCACCTAAAAGAAATGCGAAACTCTCTTGGTAACTTGCAGCCAGTGTCCGGTCGCCTATTTCTTGGGAAATGATATGAGTGATTTCTTGTGCGATGCGTAAGGCTTTGGGATCTTTGGCTTTGAGAGCTGCGAAGAACTCTTGGAGCTTCAAAGCGATGATACGCTTGGCGACGCTTCGTTTTTTGGCTTCGTAGTGCTTGATCAGTTTTGTAAGATAGGCGATCTTTTGCTCGTTTTGCAAAATCTTCCAGCGCTCAAGCTCTATGGAGAGTTTTTTGAGTTTCGCATCGTACGTTTTGAGATCTTTTTGTGCCTGGGCGAGAGCTTTGGCATCGCTTTTGAACGTAAGGGCATCGAGTGCTTGCAAAAATCTTCTTAGCCACGCATCGCGGTTTTTTTGAACGGCAGTTATAAAAGCGCTTTTTCTTTTGCGGAGTTTATAGTAGTAGGCATATTCGAGCTGGGTGGTGAGTGTGGCGTTTCGCTCCAAATCCTCCTTGATATCGCTAAGCTGGTCGCTGAGCTTCTCGATCTCCTTTTGTGCCTCTTTTGCTTTAGAGAGGAGCGCATTGAGCTCCATAAATGTATGAATGAAACTCTCTTGATTTTTGGCGCTGAATGTAAAGAGGGGTTTTTCTTTGCGTGACACTATCTGAGTGATTTTATCAAGAAGCGTCTTTTGAAGTTTGTAAGCCGGGTCGCTGCTATTGAGTTCGCTTGCGAGGGTGCGGTAGAGCGTAACATTGTTGTCGTAGATGATGGTTTTGTTGATATCGCCAAAAGCGAAACAAAAAAAGAGCAAAATGAAAAAGATGAACCGCATTCCTACCTCACAATCCGCTCACGAAATATTTGTTACAATTCTATCAAAATCCAGGTAAAGAGGCGCTATGAAAAAATTTCTCATACTCTTGACGCTGTTTATAGCCTTTTTGGATGCCAAAACCATCGAAGTTAAATATAAGGTCACGTACGGAATATTCGGTAAAGTAGGCACTGCCGTAGGGCGACTGGAAACCAACGCGACCGACTACTCTATCACTATCGACATCGCTACTGCAGGGCTTGCCAAGATCCTTAGCGGCAATCGCAAGGAACACTATATTAGCCGCGGTATTATCAAAGATGGGCTCTTCGTGCCACAGATTTTCGAAAAGATCAAAGAGACCAAGAAACGTCGCGACATCAAGCGCTACACCTTCGATCACCTACACAAAAAAGTGATAGCGATGGAAGATAAAAATAAATACGGCGTTTTCCATACCCATACCGAAAAACCGCTCAACTACTATGCCAAAGATGACCTTTTGACGCTCTATTTCAATCTCAAACACTATCTCAAGCCATCGAAGACGAAGTATCGCTTCTATGCGGTTGGGGGCAACGAGACCGATGGGGCCGTGGATATCGAACTGCTCAAAAACCCGGGTCCTATCAAAAAACTGCTCAAGAGTGACGGGATATATCTGCGCGTGCTGTTGCATCAAAAGATATTTTCCAGCAAAAGCGGAGAGCTCTATATCGTGATGGATGAGGAGGGGATTACGAAAAAGGGACTGTTAAAGGATGTGATACTTTTTGGAGATATCGTTGGAAAGCTGGTTAGCAAAAAAGAGTATCGATAGGGGCGTAGCTTATATGCTCTTTGCTTCCATCCTCTTTGCGGGGATGGGAGTCTTTGCGAAACTGGCCAGCCAGCAGCTGCCAAGCCTCGAAGTGGTCTTTTTTCGCAATGTCTTTGGGGTCTTCGCGGTTTCGGCTTCGCTGTTGCATAGACCGATGCAAGGAGAGGGCGGCAAGCCTCTATTGCTGCTTTTTCGAGGGGTTGCCGGGTTTTTGGCGCTTTTGTGCTTCTTTTACGACATAGCGCACATTCCTCTGGGTGAAGCGATGACCTACTCTAAAACCTCTCCCATCTGGACGGCGATTTTTGCGGCACTGCTTCTTGGTGAGCATCTGCCAAAGAGCGCCTGGTTTGCCGTGTTTATCGGATTTTTGGGCATCGTGCTCATCACCGATCCCTTCGGTACCCCTTTTGATAAGTACGATATTTTGGGAATTCTTAGCGGCATCGGCGCGGCACTGGCCTACACCAGCGTGCGCGAGCTCAAACGCTACTACGATACGCGCGCCATCGTGCTCTCTTTTATGGGTGTGGGGACGGTGGGGCCGCTTCTTTTGATGCTGGCTGCACCATACATCGATGCGCCGTGGCTGGATTTCATTTTTGCCAAATTCGTAATGCCACGCGGAATCGTGTGGCTTGATGTGCTGGCGATGGGTGTGCTCGCTACGCTGGCGCAAATCTATATGACCAAGGCCTACGGTGTTACGAAAGCAGGGATCGTAGGGACGGTGAGCTACAGCAATATCCTCTTTTCCATCATTTTGGGAATCATCTTTTTGGGCGACCCGTTTCCCGATATGGTCAAAATTTTGGGTATAATCCTTATAGTTCTTAGCGGTATTTTAGTGGCAAGGAAGTAGTATGGGCGCTCTGGAAATGCTCGAAAAACACACATATGAAGAGTATAAAAAGTGGGAGGGCAGGTGGGAACTCATCGACGGCGTGGCCTATGCGATGAGTCCCGCTCCTGTGGTGAAGCACCAAAAAGTCGTCGCGCGTGTGTGGAGAGAGTTGGATGAAAATTTAGAATGCGATGAGTGTGAAGTCTATATAGCTCCGGTGGATTGGGTGATCGATGTGCATAACGTGGTGCAGCCGGATGTGATGGTCAGCTGCGAAGAGCTCGATGAAGATGCGAAGTATTTGCAAAAAGCTCCTGCTATTATCGTGGAGGTGCTCAGCCTCGCTACCGCGCTTAAGGACCTGACTACGAAGTTTCATCTCTACGAGCGCGCTGGCGTGCTCTACTATGTTATCATCAATCCTTCTACCGAAGAGTTAGAAATTTTCAAGCTCGAAGACGGCAAATACACAATGGTGCAAGAACTCCAAGGTAAAGGGGAGTTTCACTTTAGCTGGGAGGATTGTGCCGTTACTATAGATTTTGCAAAGGTGTTTGAATGATTCTCATCGCAGGACCTTGTGTCATCGAATCCAAAGAGCAGCTCGAAATCATCGCGAGTGATCTTAAAAAGTACCATAAATCACCGGAGATCGACTTTTATTTCAAGGCAAGCTTCGATAAGGCCAACCGCACGAGCCTTGAGAGCTACCGGGGACCTGGGCTCGAAAAGGGCCTCGCGATGCTGGCTGAGATCAAAGAGGAGTTTGGCTATAAAATACTCACGGATGTGCACGAAAGTTACCAGGTGGAACCTGTAGCCGAAGTGGCCGACGTGATCCAAATTCCGGCATTTCTTTGTCGCCAGACCGATCTTTTGGTAGCTGCAGCTAAAACGGATCGCATCGTCAATATCAAAAAGGGGCAGTTTATGAACCCCGCCGATATGCAATATAGCGTCCTCAAGGTCCTCAAAACCAGAGGCGTCGAAGAGTGCAGCTATGAAGCGAGCAAAGAAGCAGGCGTATGGCTGACTGAAAGGGGCACCACTTTTGGCTACGGCAACTTAGTGGTGGATATGCGCAGTCTCGTAATTATGCGAAACTTCGCTCCCGTTATCTTCGATGCGACGCATAGTGTGCAGATGCCGGGAGGCGCCGGCGGTAAAAGCAGCGGTAATCGCGAGTACGTGGCGCCGCTGAGCCGAGCCGCTGCAGCCGTGGGAGTGGACGGCTTTTTCTTCGAGACGCACTACGACCCAAGCTGTGCGCTCAGCGACGGACCCAATATGGTCACGCCTGCCGAGCTGGACGCCATCATCGATGATATATTCAAAATCCAAAGGGCGTTGGGTGCTTGATAAAGATGCAATCGTAGCGAAACTCAAAGAGTACTTTGCCAAAAAAGATGAGGTGGAGTTTGCCTATCTCTTTGGCTCCGTGGCGCGCGGCGATACCTATAAGCTCAGTGATATCGATATCGCCGTGATGTGCAAGGATGAGTGCAAAATTTTACGACTGATGGCAGAGATTTCGCATCTGCTTCGCTTCGACGAGGTGGATGTGGTGGATTTGCGAAA
>WGBB01000078.1 GCA_015494505.1 Nitratiruptor sp.
GATATGGAGCGCAGCGTCAAGGGCGAGGTGTATAGCTCCACTTTCGATATGCCTGCCAAAAACCACGTGCGCGTAGCCGAGCTAGTAATAGAAAAGGCCAAACGCCGCGTGGAAATGGGCAAAGACGTGGTCATCTTGCTCGATTCTATTACGCGTCTAGCCCGCGCCTACAACACCGTCACACCCTCCAGCGGCAAGGTGCTCAGCGGCGGTGTGGATGCCAATGCTTTGCACAAACCCAAACGGTTCTTCGGCGCGGCACGCAACATCGAAGAGGGAGGAAGCCTCACCATCATCGCCACGGCTCTCATCGAGACAGGCTCACGTATGGATGAAGTGATCTTCGAAGAGTTCAAAGGAACGGGTAACTGCGAAATCGTCCTCGATCGCCGCATCGCGGATCGCCGCATCTACCCTGCCATCGATATCCTCAAATCAGGTACACGCAAAGAGGAGCTCCTCATCGAACCGGACACCCTCCAAAAAGTGTGGGCACTGCGCAACGCGATGCAGTCTATGGACGAAGTGGAGGCGCTTAAGTTCCTCTACTCTAAAATGCTCAAAACCAAGAACAATAAAGAGTTCCTCTCTATTATGAACGAAGGCGCATAGTGTGCGTGCAGCCGTTTTCGATAGCGGTGTAGGCGGCCTTACGGTCGCAAAGAGCCTCATCGACCACGGCCTTTTCGACGAAATCGTCTACTACGGCGATACGGCCCGCGTACCCTACGGGCCAAAAGACAAAAACACCATCATTCGATACAGCCTCGAAGCTCTGGAGTTTTTCAAAAACTTCGAACCAGATATTCTCATCACCGCTTGCAACTCCGTCAGCGCCCACGCCATCGAGGAGCTGCGCCAAAACGCCTCCTTCCCCGTAGTGGGCGTGATAGAGCCGGGCGTAGTAGCCGTGCGAAACAAGATACAAGACCCCGACGCCCACATCCTCATCATCGGCACACGCGCCACGATTTCTAGCGGCAAGTATGAAAAGCTCCTCAGCGCTGCCGGTTTTTCTCACCTTACGGCCAAACCGACACCCCTTTTCGTGCCGCTTGTGGAAGAGGAGATTTTTGATGGAAAAATTTTGGAAGCGACGATGCACCACTACTTCGCGGGCCTCACTCCCGATGCAGTGATCTTGGGCTGCACCCATTTTCCCCTCATCGCCGATCAGATCCAAAAATATTTCGGCCCCCAAACTATCCTCATTCACTCGGGCGAGGCGATCGTAGAGTATCTGACGAATCGCTATGGCCTCGCGCCCTCACGCAAAGAGACCCGGCTCAAACTCTTCGCCAGCGAAAATCCCGAAAAGCTCAAAAAGATCGCCGCCAAATGGCTGGGAAAAAATTTTAGATATTCTTCTTGATAAGCCCATCGAGGATAATGAGTTTTACATCCCAGCGGCTGCGCTGCATCGGCAGGTTTTTTGGCAGCATCGTCGCATCGTAGCGGCATTTTCGTATCATCTGCACCGTCTGAGGCATAAGCGGATAGAGCAGCACCAGATCGTGCGCGCTCTTATAAAATGCGGCTACCACGAAATCCCCGCATTCTACGAAAAGCGCACCCTCTTTCTTTCCTATCACCTTCGCATCGCACCCAAAGAGCTTGCCCACCAGCTCTTCATAGGGGATGCCAAAATCGTGCTTGGGATTAAGATCTGCACTCTCATAAATAATCTCTTGGCCGTTTTCCAGACGCAGTGTCGTGCGTTCAATCCGCACCTCATCCACAAGATCACTAGAGTGCGCCACTTTTTGTGCTGGAATTGCTAGCTTGCACGTTTTATCATAAATCTCCACGCCCCTATCCAAAAGCCGAATCTGCAACGCATCGGTGCGCCAAAAAAGAAAGAGCAGTATCAAAACGAATAGAACAACAAAACCCAATTTCATATACAACCTTCAATGATGAGTCGCTATAATTATTATACTCTTTTGTAAAGGACTTCGTGTGACGTTAGCCCTCAAGTATCGCCCCAAGAGATTCGAAGATGTCATCGGCCAAGAGGCGGTGACGCGTACCCTCGCACGTGCTCTCGATACCGGTCAGCTGGGCCACGCCTACCTCTTCAGCGGCCTTCGTGGAAGCGGCAAGACCAGCACTGCTCGCATCTTTAGTAAAGCCCTGCTGTGCCAAGAGGGGCCCACCAGCGATCCGTGCGAAAAGTGCGAGCACTGCATCGCCGCCAACGAAAACCGCCATATCGATATCATCGAGATGGACGCCGCATCCAACCGCAAAATCGATGATATCCGCGAGCTCATCGAACACACCAAGTACAAACCTGCCCAGGGGCGCTACAAAATCTTCATCATTGACGAAGTCCATATGCTCACCAAAGAGGCCTTCAACGCCCTGCTTAAAACCCTCGAAGAGCCGCCGGAATTTGTGAAATTCATACTGGCTACTACGGACCCCTTGAAGCTACCGGCTACGATTCTTAGCCGCACACAGCACTTTCGCTTCAAAAAGATCGCCCAAAGCGACATCATCCATCATCTCGAGCGCATCCTCGCCCAAGAGGGCATCGAGTATGAATCAGAAGCCCTCAAAATCATCGCTCGCAGCGGCGGCGGGAGCCTGCGCGACACCCTCACGATTCTCGATCAAGCCATTACTTTTGGCGAAGGACGCGTGGATGTAAAGAGTGTGACGAAGATGCTGGGCCTCATCGACCCTGCCGAAATAGCCGCTATCTTTTCACTTATCTTGCAAAAGAATAAAGACGCTCTCATCACCCGCGCCAAAGAGCTGCGCGATTATCAGACCGAGATGATTTTGGATGAGATGATTTTGTATCTCAAAGAGGAGCTCTTTGCCAAAAGCCCCACATTTTCACTGATGCTCTATGAGCGCTTTTTTAAAATCCTCAGCGATGCGAAAAATCTCCTCTTTTACACCAGCGACGATGAGTTTGTTTTGCTTCTTACATTCCTCAAACTCCTCGAGGCCACCAAAATCAAAGATATCGAAGAGCTCATCGGTGAGATGGAGTCCCAAGGCCTTGCGGCTTCTGCCTCCCAACCGGTGGCACAACCATCACCATCTCAAGCGGTGCAAGAGCCAACCCCCACCGCAACACCTACCGGACCTGCACAAGCCGCCGCACCCACCTCTCCTGCCACAGCCTCTCCAACGCCGAGTGCTAGCGCTAGTGGAGAGGAATCCTTCGCAAAACTCATCGACAAACTCTATGAGCGCAACTACGAGCTTGGCGAATGCTTCGAAAAAAGCGTGAAGTTCGTCTCTTTCGAAAACGGCGTACTCACGTGGCAAAGCGCTCCCAAAAACGAATGCAAAGAGAAGCTCAAAAACTCCTATCCCACCATCAAGCATCTCGTGCGCGAAATTTTCGGCGTCAATACGAAGATAAAAAAAGTGGATCCTCCCAAGGATGTGAACGAGTGTTCATCTATGGTGGAAGAGGCGGAGTTTGGCGGCAGCTGTATTCAGCAAAAGGCGGGTCTAGCTGCCAAAGAGATAGAAGCTGAAGACCTCCTAAACGACCCGATGGTCCAAAAAGCCAAGGAGCTCTTCAAAGCCAAGCGGGTGGTTATCAAACCGAAGGTGTAATAATCGCAAAAAGAAGAAGCACCATATCTCGCTCAAACGAGTTACAATTGCTCGCTAAAGGGCCTCTGTGCAAGGCGTATTAAAAAGCACGAACAGCTCCGCTGCCCTTCGGGTTTGAGCGTGCTTTTTTAGCCTGCGGCTACCATACGCCTTGCACATTGCAATTGCAAAGTTTTCGCTCGATATGTACTTCTTCTTTTATAAATTCATCTGAAGAAGCTCTCGCACACGCCGCTCCTGCTCCTTGCCTTTGCACTGCTCTTTGCAAAATTCCACGATTTTGCCGTGAAAGCGTGCGTAGATTTGTGCCAGCGGCAACTCCTTGCCGTAAAGCTCGTAGATGCGATCCAGATTTTCGATAAGAGAGTCGCCCAGAAACTCTTGGAGCTCTTCGTAACCCTCAAATTCATACCCCAAAAAGCGCAGCAGCTTCGCGGTGTAGGCATCCACCACGAGAAAATCCTTGTAGCAGGCGTAGTTGAGGATGCTATCGGCAGTTTCACGCCCTATCCCTTTTTGTGCAAGCAGCCAGCTGCGCGAAGGCCTGGCCTTAAAGGCTTCGAAACTGCCATAGTCACTTAGCATCGCATCCACCAGGCGCTGGAGGCGAAAAGCTTTGGTGTTGTAAAAGCCGGCCGGCTTGATGAGAGTTGCCAGCTCTTTTTGGCCAAGTGCGAGAATCTTCTCCTCCTCGATCTCTCCTATAGCGGTGCGCAGATTTGCTAGCGCCTTTTCCACATTTTCCCATTTGGTGTTTTGCGTCAGCACCGCTCCTATTACCACTTCGAAGGAGCCGCTGCGAGGCCACCAGTAGGGATCACGCTCTTCTTTGATATAGCCAAGCTCCTTGAGGCGCCTAAGAAGCTCAAATCCCAGCATCAATCCACCCTCGCCTTTTGGACTATCTGCCACCCCTCGTCATCGTAGGCTTTGATCTTAAAGGCATCTGCGCAGCGGCCATTTTCCAGCTTGAAGACCACCATCTGCAAAATCGCCTTGCACTTATCGGGCACGTCGAAATGGCCAGGGAGGCCAGTGAGGAAGCGCTTGATGGGCACATCTGCTTTCATACCGATGACGTTGTCGCGACATCCCGTCAATCCCACATCCGTCACATATCCCGCCCCCTCGTCGATCACCAAATCATCACTTCCCACATGCGTGTGCGTCCCGGCCAGCGCACTGATGCGCTCCTTTAGCATCAAAAACATCGCACGCTTTTCACTGGTGGCTTCCGCGTGAAAATCGATGAAAATATTTTCAATGCCTTCGGCTTTGAGCGTATCGACGATTTTGTTCGCTTCTATAAAGGGATTTTGCACCATCGGCATAGTGAAGTAGCCCATAACATTGACGATGGCCAGATTCAGCTCTTCGACGATGGCATAGCCGCGTCCGGGGACGCCCTCGGGATAGTTGATGGGGCGAAGCAGCGGCATGGAATCTAACAGCGGGATAATCTCCTTTTTGTCCCAAGTATGGTTACCGCCCGTCATCATATCGATACCTGCGTTGAAGAGCTCGTTGGCGTTTTTGGGTGTGAGGCCAAAACCGTGGCTGGCGTTTTCGTAGTTGGCCACCACGTAGTCGAGACCTAACTCTTTGCGAATCTGCGGCAAATAGCGCTTGACCATCTTGCGCCCGGGCTTGCCGACGATATCACCTATGAAACCTAATTTCACTGCGTATCCTTTGCTATAATACAAAAAAGGGGTTGGTAATGACTGCAAGAATTGTACCAGATTATACATACGAAGATTATAAGCAGTGGCAGGGAGACTGGGAGCTGATAGAGGGCGTTCCCTACGCCATGGCACCCAGTCCCGTCAAATCGCATCAGCGTTTGGCAGGAGCTTTTTTCCTCGCTCTTTCTGAAGCCCTCGAAGCGTGTGAAGAGTGCGAAGTGCTTTTCGAAGAGGACTATAAAATCAATGAAAATACGGTCTTGCGCCCCGATGTGGCGGTGGTATGCGGCGATGAAGAGGAGCGCTACATCTCTATCGCTCCTAAAATCATCATCGAAGTGGTAAGCCCCTCCTCGGCATCCATCGATGAAAACTACAAATTCTCCCTCTACGCCCAGGAAAAAGTGGACTACTACGGCTTAGCCTACCCTGATGAAAAACTTCTCAAACTCTACCGCAACACTCCCAACGGCTTTGACAAAATGGGCGATTTTCGCAAAGAGCGTGTAGAGCTCAAGTTTGATGATTGCTCCATCATCCTGGACCTATCCAAAGTGTTTAAGCGGCTTTGAGGTAGCGCAAAATAGCTGCTAAAATATCTTCATCATCCTTGCTGGCGGCCTTGATCTGCTCTTTTTTATCCTCATACTCTATGGTGATGTTTTGCTGGTAGTTCATGATGCGCTTGATACCCTGGCGTCTGGCGAGCAGCTTGATTTCTATCAGATCGAGGAAATTGCGTGTCACGGCATCGATCTTACCGAAGCGATCCTTTATCTCCTCTTCAATCGCCACCACATCCTCGATGCTCTCGGCATTGGCCAGGCGCCGATAGAGCTCGAGCTTAAGGCGATCTTCGCTTACTACATCCTCGCTGATATAGGCATTGACGGTAAGCTTGAGCTCCACGTCGCTTTGCGTCTCCTCTTCGCCTTTGGTGAGCTTGGTGATGGCATCTTCGAGCATCTTAAGATAGAGGCTGTAGCCGATATTTTTGATGTGGCCGCTTTGCTGCGCGCCGATGATGTTACCACCGCCTCGAATTTCGAGATCGTAGTAGGCCAGTGCCGCACCGCTGCCGAGGTAACTGTTGGACTCTAGCGCGATGAGGCGCTTCTTGGCATCTTCCGTGAGAGCTTCTTTGTTTTCAACGACATAGTAGCAATACCCCTCCCTGCTGCTGCGTCCCACGCGCCCTCGCAGCTGGTGCAAGTCGGCTATGCCGAACCTATCGGCACCC
>WGBB01000079.1 GCA_015494505.1 Nitratiruptor sp.
AAGTACGGCGATGTGGTGCGTGTGGTGGAGTTTGGCGACGTGAGCGTGGAGCTGTGCGGCGGAACGCATGTGAAAAACTCGGCCGAAATCGGCAGCTTCTTTATCACGAAAGAATCGGGCGTAAGCAGCGGTGTGCGCCGTATCGAGGCGGTGTGCGGCATGAGTGCCGTGCAGCTGGCCAAATCGTGGCGAGCCGACCTAGCCCAAGCGCAAGATGAGGTGAAAAACAAAGATGTCATACTCGGCATCAAAAAGCTCAAAGAGCAGATAGCCAAGCTCAAAGAGGAGCTCAAGAATGCTGCGAAAGTACGCCCTACGGAACTCAAAAGCCACGATATCGCCGGTGCGAAGGTTATCATCGACAAAGTAGAAGCGGGCGATATCAAAAACTTAATCGATGATATCAAAAACGCGCACGACAAGGTGGCCGTGATGCTCTTACAGCCAAAAGAGGGCAAAGTCCTCATCGCTGCGGGTGTCAAAAATCTCCCTCTCAAAGCAGGCGACTGGGTCAAAGCGGTAGCGCCCGTGGTGGGCGGAGGAGGCGGAGGCCGTCCCGATTTCGCCCAAGCAGGCGGCAAAAATCCCGGAAAAATAGACGAAGCGATGGCCAAAGCGCTGGAAATAGCCAAAGAGGCGTTAGGAGGCTAGGATGGGGGGACTCATCTACATCATCTTTTTTCACATCCTTGGTGCGGTTATCTGGATAGGCGGGATGATAGCTATTCGCTTCGCGGTGCATCCGGCACTCCAAAACATCGCAGACGACCAGGTGCGCCTAGCACGCACGCTTGAAATCACGGGTAGGCTTTTTGCCCTAGTAGCGCCCTTTATCATCATCCTCATTGCAAGCGGGCTCTATTTGGCGCATATGTTTGGCTTTAGCGGCCATACGAGTCTGAGCAAAGTGGTGCACGCCAAAGAGGCGATATGGCTCGTGATGGCGCTCAATTACGCCACAATGGTATGGCTGCGCTTCAAAGCCCAGAGTTTTTTCGTATCAGGCAACGCTTTGATGGCCAAGAAGTATCTCGCTCCCATCGCCAAGTATATGCTGCCCCTCAATATCTTCTTGGGCCTTGTGGCGATTTTTTTGGGATTGGTGCTGCGAGGTTTTTGATGGATATTTTGCAAGAAGCTGTCGAACGCATAAAAAAAATAGATCCGCAAAAGATTGTGCTATTTGGCTCGTATGCTTACGGCACGCCTACCAAAGAGAGCGATATAGATCTTTTTATTGTCAAAGAATTGGAAGGAAGAAGCAAAAGAGATTGGGAAGTGGAAGCAAAGTTGCAACTCCTCGATCTTATTATGAAAACACATAAAGCTTTCGATATATTCGTAGATACGGCTGAATCTATCAATCAAAAAATACTAGTAGACGACTTTTATAAAGAGATTTTTACAAAAGGTAAAACTCTCTATGCCAAATAGAACCTATGCTCAAGAATGGATAGCAAAAGCTTGCCACAATTTCAAAGCTGCAAAGTTTTTATATGAAAATAGTTTCTATGAAGATGTCATAGGCGTGGAGCTTCATAATGCTTTGGAGAAACTGTTTAAAGCTATCCTTGCATTCAAAAATCAAAAAATTGCGAAAACGCACGATCTTTTGGCATTATATTCTTATATCGACCGGGATGTGGGTCATGATGTAGATCTTGCCTTGTTTGAGCGAGCTAATAGCTATTTTAAAGAAGGTCGTTATCCCAATATTGGATATGAATTGCCCAAAAGAGAAGAGATAGAGGCTATATTGGTTATGAGTGAAAAAATCTTTGAAAGAGTTTGTTCTCGATTAGAACTGGATTGTAAGGATTGTCAATGAAATCATTGGGAAAACATCTTTTAGCGGAGTACTATCGCTGCGACGAAAATGCCATCAACGATGTTAAAAAGGTAGAAGAGGCCCTCGTGCGAGCGGCTGAGATCGCAGGGGCCACGGTGATAGGCAAATCTTTTCACCGCTTCGAGCCATACGGGGTGAGCGGGGTGGTGGTGATTAGCGAGTCGCACTTGACCATCCACACGTGGCCGGAATACGGTTTTGCCGCAGTCGATGTCTTTACCTGCGGCGACCATGTGGATCCTATGAAAGCCCATGAGTATCTTAAAGAGGTCTTCGGCACCCAAAACGCGACGGTGGAGACGATTCTAAGAGGCGTACTCAACATCCCCGATCTTCGCCACAAGCCGGGCGGCAGCTGCATCAAAGGACAGTGCGGAGACAAAAAGATAGGATGATACGCCTAGCAAGTGGGAGCGAAACGCGTGCTAAGCTCCTGCACGATGCAGGGATAGCATTTATCCAAAGTCCCGTGGATTTCGACGAAGAGGCGCTGCTGCAAAAGTACAGCGACCCCAAGGAGTTCGTATGCGCAGCGGCTCGAGGAAAACTCGCAGCTGCCATAGAGCGCTACGGCCTTGATATCCCCATCGTCTCAGCCGATACGGTGGTGGCCGTGGGTGATGAAATTTTGCGAAAAGCCAAGGATGAAAAAGAGGCTCTTGCGATTCTTCGCAAGCAAAGCGGCAAGCAAGTGGATATCATCACCTGTATGATCTATGCCGACAAAGAACGCACCGTCGAAGATCTCGATGTTACCAGCTACATCTTCGCTCCTTTTGAGGAGGAGGATTTGCGCCGCTATATCGCTAGCGGTGAATGGAGAGGCAAAGCGGGCGCGTGCATGGTAGAGGGTTTTTGCAAAAAGTACATCCGCCAGGTACGTGGACGCCAATCGACTGCTATGGGACTTCAGGTAGAAAGGTTGCGAGACATTGCAAAAGATCTTTGAAGGCAATAGAGGCGAGATCTACCTCATCGACTACTTTGGCAAGCCTGCCGTGCTGAAGAAGCTGCGAGCAGGAAAGCGCAACACCCTCCCTAACGAAGCGAAGATTTTACGCTACTTAGAGCCTTTGCAGATAGCGCCGAAGCTCTACGAAACCGGGAAAGATTATCTTGTTATGGAGTATATAGAGGGAAAAAATTTCAAAGAAGCTTTGCAGCAATCACGAAAAAGCGCCCTGCTAGCGGCGCTGGAAGCTGCATATATCCTCGATCGAGCGGGCGTGTACCATCGCCAGCTAGGCCGCTACTACCACTTTATATGGACTCCAAAGCGCATGCGTGTAGTGGATTTCGAGCGAGCCGTCATGAGTGCACATCCGCGCAATGTTTTGCAATTTGTAGGATATTACCTAAGGGACTTTCCGCTGCACGATGCCGTGGAGCTGTATAAACGGCATCGCCCATCGGGGTATCGTAAGATAGTAGAGGCGATTTGCGATGTTTTATGATAGAGAGCTGGCTGCACTCAAACGCTCGGGACGCTTTCGCAAACGCCGCATCTTTGATGCAGCCCTCAAAGATTTCGCCTCCAACGACTATCTGGGCCTAGCGCATAAAAAGGAGCTTTTAGAGCGTGCATACGCGCGAGTAGCCGGCTATCCCGCCAACGCCGCCAAAGCGAGCCAACTCATCAACGGCTACACCCCTATCCATCTGGATTTCGAAGAGGAGCTGTGTCGATTGAACGGCTTTGAGGCGGCTATCACTGCAGGAAGCGGCTTTTTGGCCAATATCGCGTTGATCGAAGCTTTGGTGCGACGAGGGGATAGGCTGCTTTTAGATGAGGAGTTTCACGCCAGCGGGATTCTCGCTAGCCGCCTAGTACCTGGGAGCGTGGAGTTCTTTCGCCATAACGACGCCGAAGATTTGGCGACGAAACTGCGAAACAAAAAAGGGCGCACTATCGTAGCGGTGGAGGGGATATACTCCATGAGCGGCGACCTGCTCGATTCTGCAATTTTCGAGGCAGTTGACGAAGAGACGATTCTCATCGTCGACGAAGCCCACAGCAGCGGCGTTGTGGGGCCAAATCTCCTGGGCGTTTTCGATCTCTATCAGATTCCTATAGCACCCAATTACATAAAGATGGGCACTATGGGTAAAGCGCTCGGCAGTTACGGGGCCTATATCCTAGCGAGCCGAGAGATTGTCTCCTTTTTGGAAAACCGCGCCAAGAGCATTATCTACACCACGGCGCTTTCGCTTATGGATGTGGCTTTGGCGCACGAGGGTCTTCGCTATATCGAGGCGCACAAAGAGCAGCTGCGACAGGAGATAGCGCGGCGCTTGGCGATGATACGAGATTTTGGCTTTGCAAGCGATACGCTCATTCTCGATATACCGATGCGAGATGTTTTGGCTGCGCAAGAGAGGCTGCTGGCCGAGGGATTTGTGGTAGGGGCTATCCGTCCACCGACCGTCAAAGAGCCGATGCTGCGTATTATCGCAAGACTCGGTGAGACGCAAGAGGATTTTGCAAAACTTTTAGCGAAGGTGCGCGATGTTTGTTTGTAAAAAACTTCGTATTTTCGATAGCCGGCGCACGATTGTCGATATCTCTTTTCGTATCCAAAAATCACTCGCCCTCGTGGGCCAAAGCGGCAGCGGCAAGAGTCTGACACTCAAGGCTCTCTTGGATCTTTTGCCCAAAAACCTCTCCAAAGAGCTCGAAATTTCTTGGGAGTATCCGCTAAAAAGAGGGGAGACGGTTTCTCTCGTTCCGCAAAATCCATTTACCTCCCTCAGTCCTCTTACAAAGATCAAAAACCAATTTTTCGCACCCGAAGATGAAGCGGCCAGACTTTTAGAGATGGTGGGGCTTGATAGCGAGTTTTTGGAGCGCTATCCCCCGCAGCTTAGCGGCGGCCAGCAGCAGCGGGTGGTGATCGCGATGGCATTGGCGAAAAAGCCTAAGCTTTTGCTTCTGGATGAGCCCACGACGGCGCTTGACCCTAAGCTTAAAGAGAGTGTTTTAGCGCTCTTACAAAATCTCCAAGATGAGCTTGGCTTTTTGATACTCTTTGTTACACACGATATTCCCAGTGCCGAGGCGCTTTGTAGAGAGATTGCGATACTCAAAGATGGTAGAATTATCGAAACGGGTCCGATGCAAGAAGTAATCCAAAATCCGAAAGAGGACTATACCAAAATGCTCATCCAATCCAATTTTGCTTTAAGAAAGTTTCGACAATGAGAGTATTGAAGTTTTTTTTCAGCGCGTTTGCGGTACTTTTCATCGGTGCGGTGCTCTATGGTGTCTACTATGTAGGCACCATTTACAATAGCGTAGCACCCAAAGCCGATGCTATCATCCATTACCATCCCAAACTCACTACGAAGATTTATGATAGAAACGGCGAGCTCATAGCCACACTCTATAAAGATGAAAATCGCGAATACGTCAAATACGACGAGATTCCGGGGCGTGCCATCGAGGCGCTTTTGGCCATCGAAGATACCAAGTTTTTCGAACACGGCGGAATCAATTTCGATGCGATTTTTCGCGCCGTTATCAAGGATATCAAAGCGGGAAAGTTTGTCGAAGGTGCCAGCACTATCACCCAGCAGCTGGTCAAAAACATGGTACTTACACGCAAGAAAAAGCTATCTCGCAAAATCAAAGAGGCTCTCATCGCTTTGCAAGTGGAAAATGCGCTTTCCAAAGAGGAGATTTTGGAGCGCTATTTTAACCAAATATACTATGGGCATGGATACTACGGTATCAAAACGGCAGCCCACGGATATTTTCACAAAGATCTCAATCATCTCACTCTCAAAGAGATCGCGATGCTGGTGGGTCTGCCCAGAGCCCCCAGCTACTACGATCCTACGAAGCACTACGAACGCGCTATCCAAAGGGCCGATCGTGTAATCAACAGAATGTACGAACTGGGGTGGATAGATGAGCAGACCTTTTCTCAAGCGATAGCCGAGCGCCCAAAAGTTTATAAAAGTCGCGAAATTGTCAATAAAGCCCCCTACATCACCGATGAGATAGTGAGGCGTTTTAGTAAAGTACTGCCCGATATCCGATACGGCGGTTATAAGATTTATACGACGATCGATTTGGCCGTACAGGAGCTGGCTCGCAAGGAGCTTAAAAAAGGGTATGAGGAGATTAAGCAGCGGGGCAAACGCTACAACTATGCCAAACTCAACGGCGCAACCGTAGTTTTAAAACCGCAAACCGGTGAAGTACTGGCGCTCGTAGGAGGTGTGGACTATTACAAAAGCGCCTTTAACCGTGCCACGCAAGCACGCAGACAGCCGGGCAGCGCCTTTAAACCGTTTATTTACCAAATAGCTCTCGATCTTGGCTACTCGCAACTCTCCGTCATCCCCGATGTAGCCAAGACCTATGAGTACTACGTCAACGGGGTGAAAAAGATTTGGCGCCCTAAAAATTACGAAAAGAACTATGAAGGTGTGCTTACGCTCAAAGAGGCCCTCGTGCATTCACGCAACCTGGCTACTATCAATCTCGTGGAAGAGATAGGGCTAGGGCGAGTTTTTAAGCGCCTGGAGGAGATGGGATTTCGCGGTTTGCCGCGGGATTTGTCGCTGAGTCTTGGGACCATCACGCTTTCGCCTTTGAAGCTGGCCTCGTTTTATACGATTTTTTCCAATTACGGCACGAAAAATGCCCCTAAACTGGTAAGAGCCGTAACCAAATTTGACGGAACGGCTCTCGATTTGCCCCAAATCGCTCCTCAAAATATCGAAGAGCCCAAACAAGCCTTTCTGATGATCGACATTTTGCGCGACGTGGTCCAAAGAGGCACCGGAAGGCGTGCGCGTGTGGAGGGCGTGGAAGTCGCCGGCAAGACCGGTACGACAAACAACTACGTGGATGCTTGGTTTTGTGGATTTACACCGGATATAGAAGTGGTAACATGGTACGGCCAGGATGACAATACGCCGTTGCGTCGCGGAGAAGCGGGCGGTCGTGCGGCTGCTCCGGTGGTAGGACGCATCATTCGCGCTATGTATGAAAAAAATCCCCAACTGCAGCGAAAGTTCCATATCCCAGCAGGCGTCTACGCTATGACGATAGGCGGCAAACGCTACTACTTTACCGATATCTCAAAACCCAAAGCCGGTGATACTATCGTGCAAGAACCCACAGGCCAGGGCCAAGAGGGTGCAGGAGAGGATCTGCTTTTTTAGAGGGTGCAGTAAAAGAGTTCTCGTATCATAGCTTGTGAGAGGGTTTGCGTGGTAATGACGAGACTTTTTATGTTGAGGTCCGCCAATACTTTCGCCTCTTTTTCGTCTCGTACGCGAGCCACTATATGCGCATGGGGCGCTAGATCGAGCACCGAATGGGTTACGAGGCGGATCTTTTCGAGATTGTGAAAGGTAATCACCACAGCGCAGGCATTTTTGAGATCGAGGCTTTCTAGTACGCTGCGTTGTGCCGCATTTCCGAAAAATATAGGCTCGCCGTCGCGTACCCCCTCTTCGTAGAGCAAAATATCATGCTCAATGATCACATACTCAAAGCCCCTTTGTTTGAGGTCTTTGCAGATATCCTTGCCCAAGGGTCCGTATCCGCACACGATGACATGTGATGAAAAGCCTGTGGAGCTCAGAGCCAGTTCACGCACGGGCTCGGTGAAAAAGCGGTCTGCTAAGTGTTTGAGCTGTTTGAGGATAAAAGGGGTAAGAATCATCGAAAGAATGACGGTGGATGAGAGTATTTGCACTTGCGTATCCGTCAGGAGCCTGTTTTGCATCGCCAGCACGAAGAGTGCAAGTGCAAACTCACCTATTTGTGCGAGTGCAAGAGCTGTTTTAAAGGCTGTGCGTTTTTGCTCGAAACGAGCGAGGATAATATAGATTATAAGAGCTT
Source organism: Nitratiruptor sp. (assembly GCA_015494505.1). Lineage (GTDB taxonomy): Bacteria > Campylobacterota > Campylobacteria > Campylobacterales > Nitratiruptoraceae > Nitratiruptor. The sequence continues at coordinate 7,707 of WGBB01000079.1, forward strand.
TGAGCGCCATGACGGCTATGACGAGTCCGAGTATTGTGACAAGATTGTGGGCAATCAGCGCAAGGTCGATTCTGTTGCCTACGGTAAAAAAGAAGATACCCAGCAACAAATCGCGAAAGGGGGCGAGGTCGGCTTCCACTTGGTATTTGTAGTGCGATTCGGCCAAAAGCATCCCGGCAAAAAAGGCGCCCAGTGAGTAGGAAAATCCGAAAAAGTGTGAGAGCTCGGCACTAAGGAAAATGACGAAAAAGACCGCCAGCAAAAAAATTTCTTGGTTTTTCGTGGTGATGGCGTAGCGCAAAAAGCGGTCGATGACAAATTTGCCCAAAAAGAGCAAGAGCGCAAAAAAGAGTGCCATATTGAAAAATGTTTGAGCCAGGAGTGTAATGAGCGAGACATCTTTTGTAAAAATCTCTATCATCAAAAGTAGCGGGATGACTGCGATATCTTGAAAAAGCAAAATCCCTAGCGCTTTGCGGCCGTAGCTTGAGTGGATGTCCCCCGTTTCGTTGAGAATTTTAAGGACGATGGCCGTGGACGAGAGCGCAAGGGCAAATCCCACGATAATAGCGCTTTTAGGCGCTAAGCCAAAAGCGGTAGCTGCAAGAGCAAAAAAGAGACCGCTTACAAAAACTTGCAAAAGGCCGTAGCCAAAGACCTCGCGTCGCATCACTTTGAGCTCGCGAAAGCTAAACTCAAGCCCGATTGTAAACATCAAAAGCACGATGCCCACTTCGGCTACATATTCGAGGATTTCGGAGTTGTGGACGCTGAGATTGAGGAAGTTGGCTACGAAAACACCGGTAAGGATATAGCCGATAGCAGTAGGTATGTCGAAACGTTTGAGCAAAATATTAAGTACGGATGCGATGAAGATAGCTGCCAGAATTATCCAAACTTGTGTCATAGATACTCTTTTTTGCTAATTATAGCGTGAAACGAAAAAATCACGTCGATATCGTATAATGTGGCAAAAAAGGAGCTTGTATGGATTGGCAAAGAATCATAATGATGGGTGCGGAGTATATCCGTAACAATGACGATGAAAGCACTAGCGGACTCGATATTTCCCAAATAGCATCTGCTTTGCAAGGAGTTTTGGGACATAACGGAAGCATCGATATCTCTTCGCTAGTTTCGAAGGCCCAAGAGAGTGGACTCATGGAAGTGGTGCAAAGCTGGATAGGAGATGGAGAAAACGCTCCTATCGAGCCTCAAAAGGTTACGGAGCTTGTAGGAAGCGAGAAGGTGCAAGCACTTGCAGAGCAGCTGGGCATCTCGCCCGAGAGTGCACAAAAAGCCCTTGCCGATGCCCTGCCCAACGTCGTGGACCAGGCTACCAACGAAGAGCCGAGTCTTGCACAGCAGCTTTTGGAGCAAGTAGGCGGCATCGAAGGTGCTATGAATCTCTTTAAAAAACTGTTCTAAGGAGTCTCTATGTTCGATTTTATCAAAGATATCGGCGAGAAACTCTTCGACAAATATGAAGAGGCGGCCGAAAAGATAAAAGAGTACATCCATCGTGACAATCCGGGTGTGGAGAATGTGGAAGTGGAGGTAAACGAAAACGGAGAAGTGCAGCTTAAAGGCGAGGCGAAAGACCAAGCCGCTATGGAAAAAGCAGCACTTATGGCAGGTAACGTCCAAGGCATCGCCAAAGTCGATACCAGTGCCGTAGAGGTCAAGGAGCCGGCACAAAAAAGAGTGGAAATTTACGAAATCCAAAAGGGTGATACGCTCTGGGCAATTGCCAAAAAGTTCTATGGTGACGGCAACAAATATATGAAAATTTTTGAAGACAACAAAGAGGTGATTAAAGACCCAGATAAAATCTATCCGGGACAAAAGATTCGTATCGTATTAGAAGATTGAGAGTCCCGTCTTTGTGGTAAAAAGCTCCAAGGCGATGGTGCCGGCGTAGGAGTTGCCGTAGCTATTGAGCGGCGGCGACCAGACGCATATCCCCATTTTACCCGGCACCACAGCTACGATTCCTCCACCCACGCCGCTTTTACCCGGCAGTCCCACATGAAAAGCGAACTCCCCGCTAGCATCGTAATGACCGCACGTGAGCATCACGGCGTTGATACGTTTGGCTTGCGTAGGCGTGATGAACTCTTTTTGGCTAAGAGGGTCGTAGCCGTGATTTGCTAGATAGAGCATGGCGCGAGCAAGCTCTGCCGTACTCATCTCCACGGCGCAATGCTTGAAGTAGGTTTGTACGCATGTGATGGGGTCATTGTCGAGATTGCCGAAGCTTTTGATGAGATTTGCTAGGGCTCTATTGCGAAAACCGTGCTCCATCTCCGATTTTGCTACCGCAGGATTGATGTTGATATCGGGAGTGTCGCTAATGTCGCGGATGAAGCCGAGGATATTCTCAAGAGTGATGAATTCATCTTGGTAGTGAGAGATGAGGCTATCGGTGATAACGATGGCACCGGCATTGATGAAAGGATTGCGCGGGATGCCGTGTTCGTACTCTAGCTGTACGAGGCTATTAAAAGGCGAACCGCTGGGCTCTACGCCTACGCGTTTGTAGAGCTCTTTGGAGTAGATGGTCAGAGCCATCGTGAAGGTGAAGACTTTTGAGATGCTTTGGATAGAGAAGCGCTTTTGGTATTCACCCACATGGTAGCTCTCGCCATCTACAGTGACGATACTCATGGCGAACTGATTGGGATCCACTTTTGCAAGTTCGGGGATATAGTCGGCTACTTTGCCTTTGCCTATATGTGGTTTTATCTCTTGATAGATCTCTTCAAGTATTGCTTGGTAGTCCATGTTTGGCTTTCAAAGGGCCGAGAGGCCCTTTGGATTAGCAGCTGTAGTAGAGTTTGAATTCGTATGGATGTGGACGACCCTCAACAGGGTTGACTTCTACTTCATACTTCCAGTCGATATATTCACGGATGAAGTCTTCGCTCATTACACCGCCGGCAGTGAGGAAGTCGTGGTCTTTTTTGAGTGCTTCGAGAGCTTCACGAAGTGTTGCAGGCATAGTTTTGATGCCTTGGTCGCGCAGCTCTTCGAGTGTGTATTCAAAGAGGTCTTCGTCTCTTGGCTCGCCTGGGTCGATTTGGTTTTTGATACCGTCGATACCGGCCATCAGGATAGCAGTGAATGCGAGATATGGACAGCTAGAGCTATCTGGGCTTCTAAACTCTACGCGCACGCTCTTTTCACCGGCGCCGTATGGGATACGGAAACACGCACTTCTGTTTCTTGCGCTGTAAGCAAGCACTGATGGTGCTTCGAAACCTGGCATGAGGCGTTTGTAGGAGTTTGTAGATGGGTTTGTAAATGCCGCAACCGCGCCGGCATGTTTAATAATACCGCCGATAAACCATTTGGCGATTTCGCTGATGTTGCCGTATTCACCTGCTTTGAAGAAGAGGTTTTTGCCGTCTTTCCAGATAGAGCAGTGTACGTGCATACCGTTACCGTTGTCGCCGTAAATCGGTTTAGGCATGAACGTTGCAGTTTTACCGTTGATGTGGGCTACGTTTTTGACTACGTATTTATATTTTTGTACGTTGTCGGCAGCAGTGATAATATCGCCGAATTTCACGCCGATTTCACCTTGACCTGCAGTACCCACTTCGTGGTGCACCACGTATGTTTCGATGCCTACCTCTTCAAGGACGTTGACCATTTCGGCGCGGATATCCATTTGGCTATCTACCGGAGGTACGGGGAAGTATCCTTCTTTATATGCAGGTCTGTGTCCGATGTTGTAGCCGCCTTCATCGCGCGGGTCTTTTTTCCAGTTCCATTCACCCTCTTCAGAGTCGATTTCATAGCACTGGCTGTTTGGCTCATCCACTACATGAACGTGGTCGAAGATGAAAAATTCGTTTTCAGGTCCGAAATATGCCGCATCGCCGATACCGCTCTCTTTGAGGTATTCGAGTGCTTTTTTCGCGATGGTGCGTGGGTCTTTGTAGTATGGAGTGCCGTCTACATCGCAGACAGAGCAGATCACGACGGCCGTAGGATCGGCAGTGAAAGGATCTACAAAAGCCGTGGAAGCATCAGGCATCAAAAGCGTGTCGGATTCGCTGATGTTTTTCCACATACGAATAGAGCTTCCGTCGAAAGGAATACCCTTTTCGAACATCTCTTCAGTTACCGCCTTGGCGTTGTATGCCACATGGTGCCAACGGCCGAAGATATCCGTGAAACGAAAATCGACAAATTCGATCTCTTCGCGACCGAGCATCTCGAAAAACTCTTTAACTGCGCTCATGCATTCTCCTTGATTGAAGTTTAATCAAAGACGATTATATCCCAAACTAACTTTGAATTTTGTTTAAAAATCGAGCAGTATACGTTCTCTTCGCCGAAAAATCGCAACTTTATTAAAACCGATCTCTTTGGCAAGTGTTACGATTTGACCCATTTTATAGCCTACCTGATCGGGTGCGTGTGCGTCGGAAGCGAATGTGATGGGGATGTCGCGTTCATACATCTCTTCGAGCAGTTCGCGACTGGGGTAGGGTTCGCCCACCGGCTTGCGTAGCCCCGCAGAACTGATCTCTACCACCATGCCGCTTTGTTTGATGGCATCGAGTGCTTTTTTGGCGATGAGACGCACATCTTTTTTTGGTTTAAAGTTAAAAACTTTGATGAGATCCAGATGCCCTACGATATCAAAAAGCCCGCTTTTTGCCATCTGCTCGATAGCCGCGAAATAATCCTCCCAGATTTTGTCGATATCTTGGTTTTTATACTCGCCGATAAACTCGGGATTGTCAAAGCCCCAGAGGTCTTGGTGGATGAGGACCTCGCTGTGGCCGCGCGATTTTGGCAAGAAGTGCACCGAGCCTATGAGATAGTCCACGTCGGATCTAATGATGCGCTCTTCTATGAGTCCCGGCAAAAAGTCCACTTCATAGCCGAGCAAAATCTCGATGCTTTCCTTGTAGCGTTCCTTGGCTTGGCGAATGGCCGCTTCGTAGTCATCGGCATCTTCTAGGCGCATGCGATATTTTTGGTCGAAATCCATCGGCGCGTGGTCGCTAAAGCCGTAAATTTTGATACCTTGCGCGATGGCTGCTTCTATATATTCATCTATCTCGCCGGTTGCGTGGTTGCAAAGTTTGGTGTGATTGTGCAAATCGACCAACAAGCCAATCCTTTTGGTATAATTAAAATTAGTTTAATAAAAGTATACCATAGGGGATGAGGATGGATATATTCGAACAGATTCGCTGCGATAGCCTAGTAGGTGTCAAAAAAGCGCTCGGTGCGATAGAAGATATCAACGCACTACGCACCGAAGGGGGCGATTCGCCGCTTCGTGTCGCCATAAAATCGCGTGCGAGTCTCGAGCTGATAAAAGTTTTGGTAGATGCCGGTGCCGATATCTTCGAAGTGGACGAAGAGGGCGTGGGGCTCATCGACGATGCGATTAAAAAGGGGCGACTTGACGTGGTGAAGTTTTTGGTAGAGCACGGCATTGACCCTAATACCACCAAACGCAAGAGCGGTTTTACGCCCCTCATGGCAGCGATGGCCTACGGCGATGAGCCGATAGCGCGCTATCTGGTGCATGAATGCAAGGTGGACGTAGACGTGCGCGATACATTTGAAAAAAGCGCAGCTGATTATGCGAAAATGACTGGCTACAAGCATCTATTAAGGATTTTAGATGAGTAATTTGGCCTATGAGATTAGGTATACCGTGGATGATTATAGACAATGGGAAGGAGACTGGGAACTCATAGGTGGTTATGCAGTAGCTATGGCGCCCAGTCCTTATGGGCCGCATCAGGCTATTGTGAGTGAAATTATTTTTGATCTCAAAAGTGCATTTGAACGATGTACTAAACAATGTTTTGTCTATGCTGAACTCGATTACATCGTGGATGAAGAGACGGTACTACGTCCAGATGTACTTGTTAGTTGTCATAAGATTCGAGATTTTGCAAAAAAAGCACCGGAACTGATCGTAGAGGTCATAAGCCCTTCTACAGCGTACAAAGACCAAAATGTCAAATTCGCTCTGTATGAGCGTGAAGGTGTACCGATCTATATGATGGTCGATCCAAAACTCAAAAAGGTGCGTGCATTTGCCCTTTATGAAGGGAAATACAGAAAAATTGCTGAAGAGATAGATGGTATGATGGAGCTCGATTTTGATGGATGTGGATTGAAGTTTGATATCACAAGATGGTGGCACGTAGTATGAAAAAAGTAGAACTTCTTAGCCCCGCAGGTAATCTCAAAAAACTCAAAATCGCACTTGCATACGGTGCCGACGCCGTCTATGGCGGGGTGAGCCATTTTAGCCTGCGCATACGCAGCGGCAAGGAGTTTGACGAAGCGAGCTTCAAAGAGGGGATCGAGTATGCCCATGCGCGGGGCAAAAAGGTCTACTGCACCATCAACGGATTTCCCTTCAATTCCCAAATCAAACTCTACGCGCGCCATATCGAAAAGATGGCTGCGCTGAATCCCGACGCCTTTATCGTCAGCACTCCGGGCGTCATCAAGCTCTGCCAAGAGATAGCACCCGATATTCCACTGCATCTATCGACCCAGGCAAACGTGATGAACTACCTCGATGCGGCGGTCTACTACGATCTAGGCGTGCAGCGCATTATCGCGGCGCGCGAGATTAGCCTCAAAGACCTCGAAGAGATCAAAAAGCGCTTGCCTGATTTAGAGCTGGAAATCTTCGTACACGGCAGCATGTGCTTCGCCTATAGCGGTAGATGCCTTATCAGCTCTGTCCAGAGCGGACGCGTGCCCAATCGTGGCAGCTGTGCCAACGACTGCCGCTTCGAATACACCCTCTATGCCGAAAATCCCGAGACCGGTACACTCTTTAAACTCGAAGAGCGAGAGGGCGAGGGTACCTACATCATGAACGCCAAGGATCTCAATCTGGCTAGCCATATCAAAGAGATTTTAGACAGCGGCGTGGTGGATAGCCTCAAAATCGAAGGACGCACCAAGAGCGACTACTACGCCGCTATCACCGCCAAGGCCTACCGCATGGCCATCGATGACTACTATGCAGGTAGGTTCGAGCCGCAAAAATATCAATCGGAACTCGCCACCACCAAGCATCGCGGTTTTACCGACGGGTATCTCGTGAGTCGTCCCTTTGAAAAGGGTGGTGCGCAAAAGCTGGATAGCTCCATCAGCGAAGGCACCCACCAGGTCAAAGCGGAGGTGATAGAAGATGGCCTCCATTTTCTTACAAAAGATAAAATTTGCAAAGGCGACATCCTCGAAATCGTCGCTCCCGAAGGTGCTACTCTCATGCCGTGCAAAAATGAAATAGGCGAGATTTTCCAAAAAGATGGCACGTGGTGGCTGCGGCTGGATCGCATCGAGGCCAATAAAGAGTACGAATGCATCCATAGCGGCAACATCAATCCCGTCAAGCTCCCCTGTGCTTTGCCTCCCTATACTTTTTTAAGGAAAGAGATTGAACGTTAAGAAAATTTTGCCCATCTGGTGGGCGTGGCAGTGGCGTGTGCTTGTAGCTGTGCTTTTAGCGAATATCGCTTTGGGATTTGTCGTGGGTCTTGCCGGAGGCATCTTAGGGGTTGCTAAAGAGAATTTGATTATAATTACCAATCTCGTCTCATACGGTGTGACGATTTATGCGAGTATCTACTTTCTTGCATATGTGTTTAAAAAATTTGGAATCTATGCGCCGAGCAAAGAGAGTGATCCATACAGAACTGCAGCTGTCAAATAAGGAGGATGGATGCGATTTATTTCGATCATTATGGGAAGCAAAAGCGATTATGATGTGATGCAAGAGTGTGCGAAAGTTTTAGATAAATTTGGCGTTCCCTACGAACTCATCATCTCTAGTGCCCACAGAAGCCCACACCGCACGAAAAATTACGTCACCCAGGCAGAGCAAAAGGGTGCCAAAGTCTTCATCTGTGCCGCAGGAATGGCTGCGCACCTTGCGGGCGTGGTAGCGAGCCTGACCGTCAAGCCGGTCATCGGCGTGCCGATGAAGGGCGGCTTTATGGATGGGATGGATGCGCTGCTGAGCACCGTGCAGATGCCGGCCGGTATGCCCGTAGCCACCGTGGCCGTGGGCAAAGCGGGAGCCGTGAATGCGGCATATCTAGCGATGCAGATTTTGGCTATCGACGATGCGGAATTGCGCGCCAAGCTCGAAGAGGATCGTTTGGCAAAAGCCAAAAAGGTGGAGGCAGATTCGAGCGAAGTGGAAGTGATCATCGATGCTACTGAAGCCTGATTGCTTCGTCTGTTTGTATAACCAATCGCTACGCGTCACCAAGGCTTTGGCGTGCGACGAGGCGTGTGCCGATAGTGTGATGCAGCGCAGCGCGGAGGTGCTAGCACACATCACGCCTCGCCAAACACCGCCCGAAGCGGCGGCCATTCTCTATCCCGCCATCGGTGAACTGGTGGGAAAAGAGGATCTCTATGCGGCTAAGAAGCGCGAGTCAACGCAAAAAGCCTTGGAGTTTTTGGAATTCGTGCGCAACAAGATCGCTGCCGGCATCGATCCTGTGGATGCGGCGCTGCGTGCAGCGGTAGCCGGCAACGTGATCGATTTTGCCACGGAGGTGCTGTTCGATATCGAAGAGGAGATTGCCAAGATCTTCGAAGCGCCCTTTGCCATCGATGACAAAGAGCGTTTCAAAGAGCGCCTCACCAAAGCAAAGAGTCTTCTTGTCATCGGCGACAACGTGGGCGAGCACGTTTTTGATAAGGTGATGATCGAGACGTTGCGCAGCCGCTACGCTATCGATGTGACCTATTTTGTCCGTGGCAAACCCATCATCAACGACGTCACGCTCGCCGATGCCAAAGCCATCGGACTCGATGAGGTTTGTCGCGTGGTGGATAGCGGCGTCGATACGCCGGGGTTTATCCTCGAGCGTGCAAGCGACGAAGCCAAAGAGATTTTTACAAATGCCGATCTGATTCTAGCCAAAGGGATGGGAAACTTTGAATGTATGGAGAGCATGCGAGATAGCAGGCTCTACTTTTTATTCAAAGTCAAATGCTCCGTGGTAGCTAGCCGCGTGGGCAAACAGATAGGCGATCTCATTATGGCGGAATCTGGAATCTAAAGGAGGGAAGATGAGCGAAAAAAAAGCGCAAAAACGTGTGGTGCTCTTTACGAGTCCCGGATGTGTTTGGTGCACCAGAGCCAAGCAGTATTTTAGAAAAAACAACATCCGCTTCAAGGAAATCGACATCTCCAAAGACCAAAAAGCCGCACAAGACTGCCTGCGCCACGGCTGTCGCGGCGTGCCTGTAGTGCTGGTGGGTAGCCGCTGGATTTGTGGCTTCGACCAGGCTAAAATAGCAAAAGAATTGGGAATCGCATGATTAAGTTTAGTGAACTTCTTCTCAAACTCCAAGATTTTTGGGCCAAGCAGGGTTGTGTCGTCGTGCAGCCATACGACGTGCCAAGCGGTGCGGGGACCTTTCATCCGGCTACCTTCCTTCGCTCTCTCGACCCCAAGCCTTGGGCTGCCGCCTACGTGGCACCTAGCCGCCGTCCCACCGACGGGCGCTACGGCGAAAACCCCAACCGCTTAGGCGCCTACTATCAGTTCCAAGTGCTTATCAAGCCAAGCCCTGCCAACATTCAAGATCTCTATTTGCAAAGCCTCGAAGCTTTGGGGCTTGATTGGCGCAAGCACGATATTCGCTTCGTCGAGGATAATTGGGAGAGTCCTACACTGGGAGCCTGGGGCCTTGGCTGGGAGGTGTGGCTCGATGGGATGGAGGTGACGCAGTTTACCTACTTCCAGCAAGTGGGAGGCTTCGAGTGCGATCCCGTGGCCGTGGAGATTACCTACGGCACCGAGCGCCTGGCGATGTATCTGCAGGGTGTGGAGAATGTTTTCGATATTGTCTGGAGCGATGAAGGCGGGCAAACAATCACCTACGGCGACGTGCACAAGCGAGGTGAATTCGAATATAGCCGCTACAACTTCGAAGTGGCCGACACAGCCATGCTCTTTCGCTGGTTTGAGGATGCGAGTCGCGAGTGCAAGCGCTGCTTAGATGAAAACTTACCGCTTCCGGCCTATGACTACTGCCTCCTAGCCAGCCACATCTTCAACACCCTCGATGCGCGCAAGGCCATCAGCGTGACTGAGCGCCAAAACTTCATCCTCAAAGTGCGCGAGCTCGCCAAAGGGTGTGCCCAGAAGTATCGCGAGAGTCTAGGAATCGGAGAGGCGCTTGAAGCTTAAAGAGATTTATGCGATACTCGATGAGATAAGTCCTTTCGCGCTCCAAGAGAAGTGGGATAACTCTGGATTGCAGGTAGGGGACTGGGAGCGCGAGATCGAGCGCATCTATGTGTGCATCGATCTTGATAGCGAGCTCATCGATGCTATAGAGCCTGGCTCGCTTCTAATAACGCACCATCCCATCATTTTTGGCAAGCTAACGTCTATCGAATATAACTCCTATCCCGCCAAACTCTTGGTGCAGATGATAAAAAAAGATATCTCCCACATCGCCATGCATACCAACTTCGACAAAACCCATCTCAATAGATATGTAGCCAAGGAAGTCTTGGGCGTCGAGTGTGAAGGAGAGGAGTTTATCTGCTATTTCGATAAAGAGCTGAGCTTCGATGAATCTCTCGCATGGGTGAGCGAGCGCTTTGGCCTTTCGTGTCCACGCTACGTGCCGACTGCTAAAAAAATAGAGCGCATAGCGCTCACCACCGGCAGCGGCGGGAGCCTGTTGGATATGGTGGAGGCTGATCTCTTTTTGACGGGCGATCTCAAATACCACGACGCCATGAAAGCTAAAGAGCTAGGCATCGGCGTCATCGATATAGGACATTTCGAGAGCGAACGATATTTTGGTAGCGTACTTGAAGCGCAATTGAAAAAAAGAGATATACAAGCTATAATTGCGACAATAAAAAATCCCCTAAAGGTCATGGATGAAAGAGTACATCAATAAGCTCATCGAGCTTGCGCGTATCGACAAGACCATCGACGATTTCGGCCCGAAAATAGAAGAGGTCCAGGCCAAACTCAAGCGTGCCGAAAGCGACAAAGCCGCTATCGAAAAAGAGATAGCGGCTATCGAAGAGGAAGTCAAAGAGTGTGAAGTTAAAAAGAAAAAGAATGAACTCCATCTCCAAGAGCTTGCCGAAAAGCTGCAAGAGCTAGAAAAGAAGAGCGCGCAAGTCAAGACCGAAAAAGAGCTCAAAGCGATTCAGCTCGAAGAGGATATCGCAAAAGAGCAGATCAACTTCGCAAACGACGAGATAGCGCGCCTCGAAAATCTTTGCGAGACGAAGCAAGAGGAAATCGAAGCACTCAAGGAGCGCCTCAAAGAGGCTGAAGAAAAGCTCGCAGCCATCCGGCAAGAGGTACAAAAAGAGCTCGAGGCCATCGAGGCGGAGCGTCAGGAGTATTTCGCGAAAAAAGATGCACTTATCAAAGAAATCCCGCAGCAGATTTTGGCCTTTTACGAAAAGATTCGCCGCTGGGCTGGTAACACGGCAGTGGTACCGGTGCGCAAGCAGGCCTGTATGGGGTGTTTTATGAAAATCAACGACAAAACCTACGCCGGCGTCATCAAAGGTGAAGAGATTACCACATGTCCCCACTGCGGACGGATTCTTTACATCGAAGAGGAGGAGCAGTAGGCTCCCCCTTTGTGATGTTTGCATATTTTTATACGTTCCTCTTAACGCTTCTTTATATCCTTTCCCTTCCCATCCTCTTTTTGCTAAGCTTCAAACAAAAATATCACCGGGCCATCCCCGCGCGCTTTTTCTTATGGCGTAATCCACCTTTTAGTGAGCCGCGTATCCACTTTCATAGCTGCTCATTGGGCGAGACCAAAGCCTTGGCTCCCATCATCGAGCATTTCGATGCGGTGAATCTCAGTGTCATCACCCAAACGGGCTTTGAAGCGGCCGAGGGATATGCCAATGCAGAGGTACGCTATCTGCCTTTTGAGATTTTCTTGTGGCGTTGGCTGCGCCCAGGAAAGGCGCTCGTGGTGATGGAGGCGGAGCTGTGGTATCTGCTCTTTTATATTTCTAAAAGGAGCGGCGCTGCGACCTTTTTGCTCAATGCTCGCATCAGTGACCGGAGATTCCCGCGCTACAAGCGTTTTGCCTGGTTCTATCGTCGCATCTTTGCCCATATCGATTACATTTTTGCACAGACTCAGACCGACAAGGAGCGTTTAGAAGCTCTGGGCGCCAAAAACGTGGAAGTGGTGGGCAACATTAAGCTCCTAGCCACCCCACAGGTGACGAAGCGATACACTAAGAGTAAACCCCTCATCGTCGCAGCCAGCACACACGATCCCGAAGAGGAGATCATCGCCACAGATTGGGTGATGACCCAAAAGGGCAAGACCACCTTGGCTGTGGTGCCGCGCCATCCCGAGCGATTCGACGAGGTGGATGAGCTGCTGCGTCACATCGCCCGTCGCGAGGAGCTGCGCTACCATAGACTGGGTGAAAACGAGAGTTTGGATGCAGACATCGTGCTGGTAGATAGGATGGGAGAGCTTGTCAATCTCTACGCCATAGCCGATTTAGTGATACTAGGTGGCAGTTTCGTCCCCGTAGGCGGGCACAACCCCATCGAACCGGCATATTTTGGCGTCCCCATCATCAGCGGCGAGCACATTTTTAACCAAAAAGAGAGCTACGCAGCCGTGGAGGGGATCGAGATCGTCCCGGCAGAAAAACTCCCAGAAACCCTCGCGCGAGGCTCGTGGCAGCCGACAAAAATCACGGCCACTTTCGATGCCGACAAAGTCATAGGAGCTATTAAAAATGTGGTATGAGATCCAAGAGGATTTCGTAATATTCGCCATCAAAGCACAGCCAAACGCCAGCAAAAACAAAATAGCCGGACTCTACGACGACAGCCTCAAAATCACCATCAAAGCGCCGGCAGTGGAGGGTGCGGCCAACAAGGAGCTCGTCAAATTCCTATCCAAAACCTTCAAAGTCCCCAAAAGCTCTATCGAATTTGTAGGCGGCGAGACCAGCAAGCGCAAGCGCATAAAGCTTCCCAGAAGCAAAAAAGTGGAGGAGTTCATAGCGTCGATGGAAAAATCTTAAATCTATTTAAGCTATAATAGCGCTAAAAATTGAAGGAACGAGATTGAAAGAGAAAGCCTACAAAGTTTTGGCCAAACAGCTAGGAATTTCCAATAAAAAGGCCAAAGAGCTCATCGATAGAGGCCTCGTGTACGTGGGCGATCGCAAGGTGATGATCGCACGCGGCGAAATTGACGTGAAGACCAAGTTTCGCGTCAAGCAGGTGGATAAGCCCGAAGTTCTTTTCGAAGATGATAAAATCCTCGCTGTCAATAAGCCCGCACACATCACCAGCGAAGAGATCAAACAGGATTCCGGCTACGAGCTGCTACACAGGCTCGATAAGGAGACGAGCGGCGTGCTTTTGTTGGTCAAGGACAGAGATTTTCGTAAAAAAGCGATAGAGGAGTTCAAAAACCAGCGTGTCTATAAAGAGTACATCGCCTGGGTGGAGGGCATTATCGCCGAGCCTTTCGAGATAGACTACCCGATCCTCACCATCAAAAAAAACGGCCGCGCAAAATCGCGCCTTTCACGCTCACGCGGCCTGCCGGCACACACGTACGTGGAGCCGCTCGAAGTGCACGGCAAAAAGACCAAGGTCAAAGCCGTCATAAAAACCGGCCGTACCCACCAGATCCGCGTTCATTTAGCGCGCAGCGGCCACCCGATTTTAGGTGATACGCTCTATGGGGGCAAACCATGGAGCCGTATTATGCTGCATGCTAAAAAGATTAAACTGCTCGATTACGAATTCGAAGCACCCGAGCCGAAGGATTTTGTGATACAGTGACATGAGGAAACTTGCGAGAAAATTACCAAATCTCGCTTAGACGAGTTGCAATTGTTGCCTTCGGCACCGCTTGAAAATTGTATTAAAAAGTGCGAACGCAAGCGCCCTTCGGGTTGAGCGCACTTTTTTGGCTTCGCCAATATACAATTTCCAAGCTACAATTTACAAAGTCTTCGCTCGATTTGTAATTTTCTCTTTTTATACTGAGCAGCTATCAAAAAAGCTGTAAAAGAGTGTAAAAT
>WGBB01000080.1 GCA_015494505.1 Nitratiruptor sp.
ATCACGGGTCTCTATCTTTTCTATCACTTCTCTTTGGATAACATCCTCGCTTCAGGAATACCTCAAAAGCTCGCATCCGATTTGACTATCAAACTCGTTTTGGTAGGACTCATCACTCTTGCAACGATCGTACATATGTATATCGCCTTCAAAACCCACGGCAAAGAGCGCACGAAGCTCCAGCTTTTCCTCTCACGCTCTAGCTCCATGGCTATCTTTTTTCTCAATCTTTTAATTCTTTGGTTTGCTATTCAAATTAGAACATCCCTATAATTTTCATCTTTACAATACATTATATTATCCTCAATTCCTCAAATTAGTTGCTATAATTTTTATATTTAATAAAAACAGTAAGGATAATATAGTGGCGCGCATAAGCAAAGAAGAGAGAAAACGCCAGATAATGGATACGGCGCTGAGACTCTTTAGTAAAGAGGGTTTTTTCGAGGTGACCATCGCCGATATAGCCAAAGAGATGAAAATGAGTGCCGGCAATATATATAACTATTTTAGCTCCAAGGATGCCCTGGCAAAAGAACTGATACTCTATATTTCCAAGTATTTGGGCAATCAAATACGCCAAATCAATCTGCAACCTCACAGTGCGAAGGAAAAGATAAAGCAGATTGTGGAGCTCTATTTCAAAACAGCCAAGGAGCGGCCGGAACTGATCGAATATTTTTTGCGTATCTATCTATCCAATCGCGAGGTTTTCAAAGATGGATGCGAGGGCATGATATGCGTCAGTCCTTTTGTGACGGAGATAATGATATTTTTCGAGGAGGGGGTGCGAAGCGGAGAACTCAGGGACCAGGATTTTTTTAGCGCTTTTGGCCTTTTTATGGGATATCTTGGAGGTATGGTCTTTTTGATGGGGGAGGGGATGCTTCCAAACGATATCGAATTTTATACTGATGAAATAGCCGAAAACATCTACAGAGCGCTCAAAAATGAGGCGTAAAGTCGTATGGCTCCAAGGGGTCACTTGCAACGGCAACAGCCACTCTTTTGTCAACCTTCCCGACATAGAGGATTTTTTGCGATGTTACGAGTGGCTCTATCATCCGGTGCTGCCATCTTCTTGCACTCTCGATGAGCTGCCGGAAATAGAGTGCGACGTTTTGGTATTGGAAGGGGGTCTTAAATCCGGTTGGCAAAAAGGTGAGTTCGATTTGGAAGAGCTCTTTTTGAAATTGGCCAAAAATGCAAAAAAAGTGGTAGCAGTAGGCAGTTGCGCGGTCTATGGGGGAGTTTTTAAAGAGTATGACGAAAATATCACAGGTGTTCTCTTTTCCGGTGCGAAAAAGACCAAACTGTATGAAAGTTTGGTACAAAAGACCGTCAATATTCCTGGTTGTCCGGCTCATCCGGAATGGATAGCATTCGCTTTGGAAGCCAAGAAGCCGATTCTAGACGCGTTCAATCGTCCCAAAGAGCTCTATGCCTATACGGTGCATAGCGGATGCGTGCGCAATGAATATTTCGAGTGGAAAGTGGATGCCGAACGGTTCGGCACGAAAGAGGGGTGTCTGTATTATAAACAAGGATGCCAAGGACCTTTTACACACGGAAGCTGCAATAAGATACTGTGGAACGAGACAGCGTCGAAAACACGTGTAGGAACGCCCTGTTTTGGGTGCACGGAACCGGATTTTCCGAAACGCGACCTGTTTATGACAAAAACCTATATGGGTATTCCCGCTACCATGCCGCTTGGAGTGCCAAAACGAGCATATTTAACTATTACGGGAATTGCGAAAAGTTTTCATATTCCTAGACTCCACAAAAGAGTGTTCGATGAAGATTGAACTTATTGAAAAGATCGAAGGTGAGGCCTTTTTGGATGTATCGTGCAGGCATGGAAAAGTGCATGAAGCATATGTACGATTTCCCCATTATCGCGGTATCGAGAAGATATTGGTCGGACGCGATCCTTTGGATGCACTCGTTATCAACCCACGTGTTTGCGGTATTTGCGGACATGCACATCTCCAAGCGACGGTCATGGTGCTCGAAAAGCTAGCAAAATTTGAACCAAACGAGAAAGTGAAAAAGATTCGCGAAATTACCCGTTTTTGCGAAATGGTGCAAAACCATATCAAATGGTTTTATCTGGTTGTTTTCGATAGATTGGGACTTTCGTACGATTTTCGATCGGTACATGCGATAATACAAAAAATCAACACACTCGCAGCCATTTTCAGCGGTCAGTGGCCCCATTCGAGCTATGCACTGCCGGGTGGCGTCACATGTGATCCTTCGCAGCTCGAAATCCTACATGCCAAGCGTCTGGTCCAAAGCGTTCAAGAGCGCTTCGTATCGCTCGTCGGTGCATTTGACATAAAGAACCTCTCGAAAGATCTCAAACGTTTGTACGATCGATTAGAAAAGAGGGACTTGCTCTATGCCGGAAAGAGTCTCGATCGTTTCATAGCGTTTGGAAACGATTCGTATGTGCAAAGTTCCAAGATTTTGCATGGCAAGGTGCGTCCAGCGAAACTGCACCATATAGAGGAGTTTAGCCAAGAAAAGAGCTATGCAAAGGGAGTGACGTATAAAGGAAAGTTCTACGAAACGGGGCCGCTTGCACGTACTATGCTTCGAGGAGATCATTTTGTGAAGCAGCTTCATAGGCGCTATAAAGACAGCATAACGACGCGCATTTTCGCACGTGTCTATGAAGTTTGGACACTCTTGGAAAAAATAGATGCACATCTGCGTACTCTCGATATCGCTGAGCCAAGCTACGTTCCCATCACTATACCGGATGGGATGGCGGTAGAAGCGGTAGAGGCGGCACGAGGGTCGCTCATACATCAAGTCTGCATAGAAGAGGGTAAAATCGCTGAGTACTCTATCATTACTCCTACACAGTGGAATCTTTCCAATGCCAAAAACGGTGAATCTTCGATAATTCAAAAGGCTCTTTTGGGCGCAAAATGTGAGGATACCGATATTATATTTCGTTCCTTCGATATCTGCAGCGTCTGTACGACCCACTGATTTGGTCCCAAAAATAGTGAAGTTCCACTACTAATATAAGAAAATTTAATTTTGAAGTAAGCTCTTGGCGGTAAAATAGTGAATGAGTATTCAATCACAAGGAGCCGTCATGAATAGAGAACATCTGCGCTCACTCTTTACCGCCAAGAGTGCCAGGGTGGATACCAATAAAGGTGAAGCCTACTATAAAAGTTTGTATGAGCGGTGTCGAGCCAGACTCGACGAGTTGAAAAAAATAACTCCGATGCGAAATATAGATATCGCACAGGTTCTCAAAGATGAGGGAATATCACGCAGGGATTTTTTGAAATGGGCGAGTGCTACGACTGCGATGCTGATGCTGCCGGCATCCTTTACGCCGCTTGTAGCGGAAGCTGCAGAGCTAATGAACAGAGTCCCCGTTATCTGGATAGAGCTCCAAGATTGTGCGGGTAACTCCGAAGCCTTCATTAGAGCGGACGGGCCGAAAGTGGATGAAATCATTTTAGAGATCATTTCGCTCGAGTTTCACGAAACTCTCATGGCACCCGCCGGACATCAGGCCGAAGCACAGCTCGAAGATGCAGTGAACAATTTCAAAGGCAAGTATCTTCTTTTCGTCGAAGGCGCCATTCCAGTAGGACATGGGCGAGAGTGGTGTACGATAGGTGCCAGTGGAGAGACCTTCGAAGAACACCTCAAAAAGCTTGCCAACGATGCCGCTGCGATAGTGGCAGTTGGAACGTGTGCGACATTCGGTGGAGTACCTGCAGCTGCTCCTAACCCTACGGGAGCGGTAGGCGTGATGGATGTGGTGAACAACAAGCCTATCATCAATATCCCTGCCTGTCCGGCAAATCCGGCAAATATGGTGGGAGTAATTCTCCATTATGTTCTTACTGGGCAGATTCCTGAGCTCGACTCTTTGCTGAGACCGAAATTCGCCTTTGGCTATCGCATCCACGATAACTGTGAACGTCGCGCACATTTCGATGCGGGTGAGTTCGTAGAAGAGTGGGGCGATGAAGGTGCACAAAACAACTTCTGTCTCTATAAGATGGGATGTAAAGGTCCAATGACCTTCAACAACTGTTCCATCGTGCGCTACAACGAAAGCGTCAACTGGCCTATCGGTGCAGGGCACGGATGCATCGGATGTAGTGAACCGGGATTTTGGGATAAATACGCCTATGAGCGACCAATGGCAGATGCAAATATCAAGATGGCACCAAACGGTGGAGTGGAAAAGAGTGTGGATCAGTTCGGTCTAGGACTTTTGACAGCAGCAGGTGTCGGTATCGCTATTCACGCGGTGGCAAGTGCGGTAGCCGGGAAGAAAAGTGAAGGAGATGAAGCATGAGTAAGACACATATCGTAGTGGATCCGATTACCCGTATAGAGGGGCACCTTCGCATCGAAGCGATCATAGATGAGAACAACACGATCGTCGATGCATACAGCTCTTCGACGATGTTTCGCGGTATCGAAGAGATTCTCAAAGGCAGAGACCCGAGAGACTGCGGCCTTTTGGCCATGCGCATCTGCGGTGTCTGTACCGGAACGCATTATCAAAGGAGCATCGAAGCGGTGGAACACGCTTTTGGAGTGACTATTCCCAAAAACGCGCGTCTTGTGAGAAATCTCATTCAAGGGTCGCTCTATTTGCACGACCATGTGGTGCATTTTTATCACTTACACGCACTTGATTGGGTCGATATAACCAAAGCTCTCGAGGCCGATCCACAAAAGACAGTGGATGAAGCCAAGAAATGGGCGAAAGTGGCAGGTACCACGCCGTGGGTAGCAGACAGTGCCAAATTCGCAGAAGTCCAAGAGAGACTCAAAAAATTTGTCAAACAGGGGCGTTTGGGAATCTTCGCCAAAGGCTATTGGGGCAATCCCCATTACAAACTAACCCCTGAGCAAAACCTTTTGGCCGTGACACACTATCTGCAAGCGCTGGACCTGCAAAGAGACGCAGCGAAGATGATGGCGATCTTCGGTGGGAAGAACCCGCATCCTCAAAGCATCGTCGTGGGTGGAGTAACCTGTGTACAGGATATCAAAAATCCGGCACGTATAGCGCTTTTTAAAGAACTGCTCAAAGGTTTTCGCGCTTTTATCAAAGGAGCCTATCTTCCCGATATCTATATGGCCGGAACTATGTATGCCGACGAAGCGCTCGACGGTACGGGAGGAGGCCTTAAAAACTATCTGGTTTATGGAGGTTTCAGACTCCAAGACAATGGATTTTACAAATCCGAACTTCTCTTTCCAAGCGGCGTCGTGGTGGACGGCAAATATAAAGAATTCGACCAAGAAAAAGTGGCCGAAGATGTCACACACTCTTGGTATCAAGGCGACAAGCCGCTCCATCCATTCGACGGTCAGACTGTTCCCAACTACACGGGATTTGGCAAGAAGGAGGGCGGCATAGCATATCTCGATACCAAAGGTAAATATAGTTGGATCAAATCGCCGATCTATGACGATACCCGTGTGGAAGTGGGACCGCTCGCGAGAATGGTGGTAGGTTATGTCAAAGGCGACAAGCGTATCACCGAATATGTGGGTAGGTTTCTTAAAAACGGCAATCTACCGGCAAAAGTGCTCTACTCTACGGTAGGCCGTACGGCTGCACGCGCTATCGAGACGGAGCTTATGGCAGACGTGATGATGGAGTGGGTGGACGAACTTGCTGCGAATGTAGCTGCGGGAGATCTCTCTACATGGACGGAGTTCGATTTCGATCAGGTGAGCAAAGATGCGCAAGGCTATGGACTCGAAGAGGCTCCTCGCGGATCGCTCGGCCACTGGGTGAAGATACGAGACGGCAAAGTGGAAAACTACCAAGCAGTCGTACCCTCTACCTGGAATGCTGCACCACGAGATTACAAAAACCGAATGGGCGCCTATGAAGCGAGCCTGATCGGTACCAAAGTGGCGAAACCCCAAGAACCACTAGAAATTCTAAGAACCGTTCACAGTTTCGCCCCATGTATCGCATGTGCGGTGCACATTGTCGATACCAAGGGCAAAAGTCTGGGAGAGTTCAAAGTCAACACTTCCTGCTCTATCTAAGGGGGCGACAATGCGTACACAGTTTCAACGTATCAAGCGTATGACTCTCTTCATGCGCCTTAACCACTGGGTGGTCTTTTTCAGCATGATAGCCGCGGTCATTACCGGGCTCTATATAGGACATCCCTATTACCAGACGCTCATTAGCGAACCGGCTGCGCACAAATTCGTGATGGCTTGGAACAGGGCCATCCATTTCTATGCGGCCATCATTTTCGATGTGAGTTCCGTCGTTATCGCCTATCTCTACTTTTTCAGTAGATTCGACAAGCCTATCAAAAAACTGATTCCTACGAAAAAAAATCTCGTGGAGTTTTGGGAGGTTTTCGTCAACCTCATTACTCTCAATCGCGTCAAGCGCTTCGACAGCTCCCATGAAGACAGCTTCCATGTGGTATACTTTACGATATTTCACCTGCTTTTAGTGTGGATGCTACTTACGGGTCTGCAGCTCTATGTGCATGGGTTAGAGTCTGGTATGAGCAGTATCGGCAAATGGTGGCCTGCGCTCTTGCACGCCGTGACGGACTGGACGATACCGGTTTGCGGTGGGACGAAGATGGATGTACGCTACGTACACCATATGACGATGTACTTTATTCTTGTGTGGATTATGTTTCACATCTACTACATCGTATGGCGCACCATCTTTTGGCGTGAAGGTGACATCGCCATCGTCTTTGGTGGCTACAAATTTAAACGTACCAAAGGAAACAATGCGTGAAAACGGCAATCATCGGCATAGGCAACATCCTCTTTAAAGACGAGGGACTGGGGGTCTATGCCGCCAAATATCTTGAGGCCAATTACCGTTTCGACAAGAATGTAGAGATCATCGACGGTGGGACGCTCGGCTTCAAGCTCATGCGCTACTACCAAGAGTACGACAAGGTACTCATCTTCGATACCGTCTCCATAGAGGACGCTCCAGGTAGCATCTACAATATACCCAGCGACGTCCTTTTGGGACTGGGTGCGTATAGAAAAACGGCACACGAGGTGGAAGTGGTGGAGATGTTAGAGATTTGCTCACTATTAGAAAAAATCGCCAAAACCAACATCATTGGCATGGTACCGGAAGATATAGAGAGCGTAGAGATCGGACTCTCAAAGAGCGTCATGAACAACTTCCCAAGCCTTATAGACGCTGCACTCCAGGATCTTTGCAGCGACGGAATCACATATAGAGAAACTCCGACTCTCAGCCTCGAAGAGATCGTCACACAATACCGTAACCCTTCTATGGCCGATGCAGCTACGATTTAAATATTCTTCCTATAC
>WGBB01000081.1 GCA_015494505.1 Nitratiruptor sp.
ACGTGGGGTCCGTCCATTCCTTGGGGCTCGACGATCGAGACGTCAAATCCGCTGCGGGTTACGTTCTTGATGCGAGCGCTTCCGGGATCGCGACCATGGATGTCCGTGACGATGAAAACCACCGGTGTGGATGCAAAAGGCTTGGGAAAATCCACATGGGTCCAAGTAGGATCGTTGTAGGTGTTTTTGAGATGCACCCACCCCCCTTGCATCTGCAAAGGCGTAAACATCGAATCGGGTATCCAGTCGTTACAGCAGCACATGCGCTGAGAACCATCCCAATTGCGTCTATCAAGTTCATTTTGATAAATTTGTCTTATTGCACTACTAGTAAGAGCTTCGTCAAAAAACTTCACTTCATCCATATAGCCATTGAACTCTTGATGCTTTTCAAAACCACCTAAAATCCTATCCTGATCTTGACCCAAAACTAGTCCACGTACATACAGTGCACTGTAGTTGAAAATCAAAAAAGTAGAATCAACTTCAATTCCATCTAGATACAATGATATATTTGAACCCCAAAAACCCAAAGATCTCGTTATTGCTATATGATGCCATGCTCCATCGGCAATGTTTTTTCCAAAATCCAATCGCTTTCTTCTATCTTGAAAATAGAGCCATATACGAGTTCCTCTACGCATATAGAGCCAAAGTTCATTAGTTGTCGTATCATCGTTAACGGCAGAAATTAAAGATCCTGTGGTATTTGTAGTTTTTATCCACATTGTAATAGTGAAATCTTTTTTTCCATCCAAAACTTCACTGGGAATAGTTACATAATCATCATCCGTATCTATTTTGTCGCTCGTAGCTACATGGGTAAAGTCCCCTGCATAGCACATGACTCCATTCAAAGTTTCGTTAGATTCCGTTGTAACAAGGTGCACGGTAGCATCATACCCACTGCCGGAAGAGTCGATAAACCGACCCGTATTTGGCACACTACAACTGTCCATTCTATACTCTGCTATTAGCCCGCCAAGCGCAATTTGAATAAGTAGAAAATATAACAGCAGATATCTCACACCAGCACCTTGCTCGCCACCGCAACGGCGGCGCTTTCGCTACGCAAAATCATAGGCGTATCGAGTCCTTTTATCTTCGCAAATCGTTCGCGCTCTTGGGGTGTCATGCCACCTTCCGGGCCGATGAGCGCCCTTTGAATATTATCGGCGCAAGAGAGTCTATCTTTGCTAAAGTCTATGAGCACGATATCCTCATAGCGCGCCGAAACTTCATCGATATTTTCCAAAACTTCCAGCTCCATCAAGGAGCTGCGGCCGCACTGCTGGCAGGAGTTGATGAGGATTTTTTGGAGTTTGTCGAGGCGCAGACGAAAGTTCTTTTGGCTGCGAGCGCAGTAAACAAAGGTGATGCGGCTCACTCCTATTTCGTTGAGCATCGGCAGTGTTTTTTCGATCACTTTGGGATCGACGATACACCATAACAGGTGAAAAAAGCACTTGGGCAGCACCTCTTTGTGTTCTTTGTGAACGAGTGTTAATACCGCTGCGCGGCGCGTCACTTCCGTAATGACATAATGATAGAGGATGCTGTCGCGCATATTGCGCAGGGCTATCTCTTCGCCTCTTTTATGGCGGCGTACTTTGAAGATATAGTTGTAGACGTCACCCTCTATATGCAGCTCTTGCGCGCCGGCTTGGGGGTGGTAGACAAACTGCATCTATTTCAAGATAAGTGCCAGTACATAAACCGCTATTTCCGCGCCGATTTCGGCACCTATGACCTTACGCACCCAGTCTTTGTAGGCTCTTTGCGCATCTGTATCGGTAGTAGTGATACCTTTGCGACGTTTGTTGATAAGGATTTGGTGCACCACTACGCCTAGACTCACGAAAATCATCAAAAATATCTCGAGATTCCAGACCTGAAATTTCGTTACGGCAAGCATCAAAAGCCCCGTAAATATCACCATACCCAAAAAGACGTTTTGCACCAAAAGCATAAGGCCCACTTTGCGATAGAAGCGTACAAAATCGCTCTCTTTGGCTATGAAAAAATACCATGCTTGCGCCAAAATGAGGAGCACCACGCTGAGCATATGGCTATGGTGCGAAGCTGCAAAGAGTTTGTCCACGCATCATCCTTTATGCTACAATCTAAAAACTAGCACCATTATACCAAAGGAGAGTAATGATAACCATCGATGAAGCCATCGATTTGATAGCATCACTAAAGGTCTCTCCTCATATTGAGACACGCTGCCTCGAAGAAGCTGTAGGGGGCATCCTCGCTCAAGACCTCAAAGCCAACATCAATCTCCCCGTTTTCGACAACTCCGCAATGGACGGCTACGCGGTGCACCTTGCGGATGCCGGCAAAGAGGTGGAAGTGATCGGCACCGTCATGGCCGGCCAAAGCAGCGAGCTTGAGGTATCCGAAGGCCGTGCCGTAAAGATCATGACGGGAGCGAAGCTCCCCAAAGGGACGGAAGCTGTAGTGCCTATGGAAGATGTGGAGGATTTGGGCGATCGCGTGCGCCTACCCCAAAAGATCAAACCCCAAGCCAATATGCGTTTTGCCGGTGAGGATGTGAAAAAGGGCGAAATCATCGCAAAAACCGGACAAAAACTCTCGGCTTACGCCATAGGCCTCATAGCCTCGCAAGGGTACTCCTATCTGCGTCTTTACAAAGCGCCTAAAGTGGCGATCTTTGCCACGGGAAGCGAACTGAAAATGCACTACGAATCGATAGCCGGCTCGCAAATTTATAACTCCAATACCCCATCACTCCTGGCTCGCTGCCGGGAGCTGGGTTGCGACACGAGTTTCGTAGGCAAAATCGAAGATAGTCCCAAAGCGATAGAGGATGCAATAGCAAATGCCCTCGATGCCGACATCATCATCACCAGCGGTGGTGTGAGCGTGGGAGAAGCGGACTATACCAAAGAGGCCTTCAAAGCGATGGGTATGGAGATACTTTTTAGCAAGATAGATATTAAACCGGGAAAACCTACCACATTGGGAAAAATCGGCTCTACCTATGTGCTCAACCTCCCGGGCAATCCTTTAGCGGCAATTCTTAACTTCGAAATTTTCGGTCGCATGCTTATCAATAAACTAAGTGGCAGAAACGACTTTTTCCTGCGCCCTTTGCGAGCGAAACTTGCCGAAAAACTCACTCTCAAACCCGGACGCGACACGGTGATTCCAGGCACCTTCGATGGAGAACACTTCCAGCCGCTATCTAAGCGTGCTCCCGGGATGGTGCGTCCTGCAAGCGTGATGGATGGCTTTGTTATTGCATCGAAGGATGCGGGGGCATTATCAAAAGAGGTGCTGTTTATTCCGCTATGTGAGAGTGTAAGTGCAAATAGAGAGGAACTCATTAGCGGCAAGTAGCCGCTAATGAAGTTTACTTGAGTTTGGAGATATAGTCGGCAAGCGCTTCGATATCTGCGTCGCTCAGACTTGCCACTTGGCCTTTCATGAGAGCACCCATACCGTATTGATTGAGCGTGCCGGCTTTGTAGCCTTGTAGCTTTTTAACGAGCTCGTCTTTTGCCATACCGGCAATAACAGCAGATTTACCGAGGGCATGTTTTTCACCTTTCGGTCCGTGGCAGGATGCACATTTTGCGTAGAGCTCTTTGCCTTTACCATCTGCAGCACCGGCAGTAGCGCCGCTTGTCGCTGCTGCGACAGCTTCTTTCGCTTTGCTCTCAGCTTCGTTCGCTTTCTCTTTAACCGCCTCTGTCGCGTTGTTTACAGCCTCTTTAGCCTGCTCTGTAGCGCTAGCAGGTTTTTGCGCCTCTTGTGCAGCCTCGGTTTTTTGTGCAGTTGCGGCTTGAGCTTTAGGAGCCTCGGCAGGTTTTGCCTCTGATTGCGCAGGTTTTGGAGCTTCGGCAGCAGGTTTTGCTTCCGGCTTAGGAGCTTGTGCCTTTGGTGCTTCAGCTTTTACGGCTTCTTGCGCAGCAGGAGCGCTCGCATTTTGTGACTCTTTCTTTTCACAGCCTGTCAGCAGCAGTGCTGCCACAGCTACGGAAACGAGTGCCAATCTTTTCATCTTCTCTCCTTTAGATTTTTTTCGGATTGACGATTTTGTGTCCGCGAAGGAGTTTCTCCCAAATATCGGGATCGCTCCACTCTTCGCGCACACCATCCGAAAACTTGATTTTCTCTAGATCGATACGTCCCATCGCTTCGCTAAAGGCATCTTTACGCGAAGCTTTGGCATAGCCCGTATCGGTCTCGTGCACGATGACGTGCGAGATTATAACATCTTTTTCTTGATTGACCGTCTCAGTATTTTGCAACACTTTATCAACGATGAGCAAAATCACCCTGGCATACTGCTCGGCACTAGGACTCACGGGCAGCTCCACCCAACGCCTGCTCCACTTTTTCATATCCGCTAGATACTGGGGGTCGTCGCCGCTCCATAGCGTAATAGCATGGTCGAAAGAGTCGATGAGCTCCTTGATGGTAAGTTTGGTGAGGCCAAAGTCATAGACCATCTGGCCGGCATCGAGGTAGTCAGAGCTAAAGATGAGCTCCACTTTATACGAATGCCCATGAATCGATTCGCTGCAACGCCTACTGGTGCAGCCCCGCACGATATGGGCATTTTCGAATTTATAGAGTTTTCGTATCTCCATTATCGCATCCTCTCTCTATTCCAAAGTCGCACCTGCAACCTATCACTATAGATAAATCCGTGCAAGAGACAAAAATCTACCACAGCCGGCGCGTTTTTTCGCAAGATATCAAGCCTGTCGCCTAGCGGCATGCAAAAGACCTCCACCTCGGGGTATTCACCTACGATATCGACTATCTGCTCATATGCATCAAACTCGATGATGCCGCGACCGAGCGTAAATTTGAAAAAACTGTAGGCGGTATTTTCTACGATGGCTTGTATAGCCGCTTTATTCACACGTTTTTCATAAGGGTCGCCGCTATTGGAAAGCTTCACCGCCATAGCAAAGACCACATCTTTATAGGCAGGATACGCTTCAAAATCTATCTCTATCGTCGCATTTGTCTCGATAGTGACGATAAAGCCTTCTCGCACCAGATACTCCACAAAGCCATAGAAAGCCGCATCGTTCCAATACAAAAGCGGCTCGCCGCCTGTAAGCACCACGTGGGGTTTGAATTCCAGATGTTGCAAATGGTCTTGCAAGATATCTTGAAGCTGCTGCGCGCGCTCTATCTGACGCCAATCCTCGACAAAAAGCTTGCGATTGACGGCATGGACGCTATCGCAGCCAAAGACCTTTTTGCCTTTGACGAAATACTCACCAAAGCTGGGGCATTTGAGGTTGCAGCCGCCAAAACGAAAGAAAATGCTCGGAGTACCTGTAAATTTTCCCTCGCCTTGGATGGAGTAGAAGTGTTCGACCAGATAGCACATACTCACCCTCCCGTTTCATAGAAGGCTCGGCTAGAGGCTTCGTTTGTCTCTTCACTCCAGCGATTCTCTTTGGGCTTATTAGCAAGCACCGTTTTGAGAATCTCTACGGCTTTGTCGATGTCTCCTGCTTGCACGGCATCTTTGATGCTCATCGCTTCATCGAAGTAGAGGCAAGGGATAAGATAGCCCTCGGCAGTGAGGCGAATGCGGTTACAGCTTTCGCAAAAGTCGTGTTTGTGAGGATCGATAAGCCCGAAGGTATACTCTTCGCCCTTGAGACGATACAAAAAGGCCGGGCTGCTGCCTTGGCGCCCTATCTTTTCGATTTCATATTTTTCTTTTATCTTTTCAAGAATCTCCTTACCATGCATTCCTTTCAGGTCACTGTGGGCATGGACATTTTCCATGTATTCGATGAAGCGCACCTGCATCCCCCGCTCTTTTCCAAAATCCAAAATATCGACGATCTCATCTTCGTTGAGCCCCTTGAGGGGGACCATATTGATCTTGACCTTGAGTCCCGCGCGTTGCGCAGCCTCGATCCCGGCAAGGACGCGGTCCAGCACATCACGACCGGCGATAATACGTGCACGATCGGCTCGGAGGGAATCAAGAGATATGTTGATGCGCTTGAGACCGGCTTTTTTGAGATCCTCGGCAATATCGGCCAGCAAATAGCCGTTCGTAGTCATAGCAAGATCAATATCAGGTTTGTAGTCATAGATCATTTTGATAAATTTGTCCAAATCCGCACGAAGCGTAGGCTCGCCACCCGTGAGGCGGATCTTTTCGATTCCCATGTCAATAGCTGCACGCACGAACTTAAAAAGGTCTTCGAAGCTGAGCAAATTCTCTTTGGGCACCCAGCTAAAGGGTTTTTCCGGCATACAGTACTGGCAGCGGAAATTGCAGCGTTCCGTGAGTGATATGCGCAAATAGTTTACTTTTCTGCCGTGTCCATCGATGAGCATAGGCCTCTTTCTTGTGGTTTTTGTAGATTGTAGCAGAAAATCAAAAAAGGAAGATTAAAGGGATGCAGTGTCGGAAGGCTTAAGCCTTCCGGACGTTAGTGGACTTCACGCCAGATTTTTTGCTTCCACAAATATGCAAGCACACTGAAGATGACGAAGTACAGAAGCACCCACACTCCGAGGCTGTCGCGTTTCTCTTTCTTTCTATCACCCACTTTTTCAAGATAGGCGATCACTTTTTCGGTGGCCTCTCTTGTCAGACCCACGCGAGGCATCGCAGTACCGTGCAAGAGTTTTTGCGGATCTTCCACGAAATCGCGGATATATTCATGTCCACGGCTGCGGATAAACATGCTCAGATCCGGAGGAGTGGTTCCCAGATACTTTTTGAGATTCGCCTCATATTTGGCGAGCTTGAGCTCGAAATCGGCTTTTTCTACATCGTTTTTGAACTTCGGTTTTTCACCGATGACCGTCCAATCGTCATAGCGCAAGTTATGGCAGCGTCCACAAGCAGTCTCAAACGCCTCTTTTGGAGAGATCTCTTTTGGCGCGATAGATACGAGATAAGCCACGATATCTGCCAAATCCTGGTCACTACCGAAGAAGTTTGGCATTGGGAAAGGTTTATTATCACCAAATTTATGGCTAAGCTTAAAGGCTTTCACGGGATCTTTGATAAACGCTGCCAAGAACTTCTGATCCACTACCGCACCAATATTGCTCAGATCCGGTGGATTGACACCGTAGCTAGCACTTGCGGTCACTGGATCCATAGGCGCAGGGATGTTCTGGCTCTTGATAGAGTGACAGCCGGTACAGCCGTTGTTCATAATGGCCTGTGCACCTTTTTGTGGATCACCTTTAAGAGCCGGTGCTTTGAGATCAGCGTATGCGAACGTAGCTGGCTCGTGGTGAGGGTGCATCTTTGAGTGTGCATAGGGCTCGATCCCCCAGTAGGTAATCCCTACGAGCACCGCTATGATAAATAGTATCTTCAACTCTTTCATCGTGCACCCCCTCTATTGCGTACAAACACTGGATTTAGGAAAAAGAGCGCATAGAAGATCACAAAGAGCGCCACTATGACAATACCATTGCCAAGCGCCTTGGTGTACTCCATATATCCGGCAACATAGAGCGCCAACGTCATAAGAATCACGAACATCAAGAGACCTTTTTTGCGTGCAGTGACTGCAGGAAGCGCCGCCCAAAGAGCCAAGAATCCGACAGCCGCTACGTAACCGATGTATGCATTGAAACCTGTCGGAGGCAGTTTACCCCAGATAGTAAGGACAATCATATCGATCACCATCAGCCAGAACCAGATGAAAAATCCGCCACGTCTCGCAGCAGGTGCCACTTCGTCGTTTTTGTCGAACCAAGGAAGTGCGAAGAAGATCACGTTTGCGATACCAAACGCGATGAGCCCCATATCCATCGCACTAAGAGGCCCCACATCAAAGAAGAATCCACGCAATACCTCGTAACTCCACAAGAAGTACCACTCAGGATAGATGTGCGGCGGTGTCTTCATAGGGTTGGCCGGATCGAAGTTGATCGGATCCATCGCAAAATCGTAGTGATAGAAGACAAGATAGAAATAGAAAATCATAAATACACCCAAAACAAAGAGGTCTTTGGAGATGAAGACCGGCCAGAATGGAATGACTTTAGACTCTTTTTTGAGCCCTGCTTTATATTTTTCCGCTTCGGCGTCAAAATCGATCTCTTCGCCGTCTTGGTTGTTTACGTGCGGGATACGCAGGCTATAGAAGTGCAAACCGATGATACCCATGATGATAAGCGGCATCAAAAGCACGTGCAGCATGAAAAAGCGTGTCAATGTAGGATCGGAGACATAGAAGTTCCCGCGAATCCAGATAACCAGATCGTCACCGATAAAAGGAATACCGCCAAAGAGGTTGGTGATAACCTGTGCCGCCCAGTAACTCATCTGTCCCCAAGGGAGCATATAGCCACTGAATGCTTCGGCGCTGAAGGTAACAAAGAGCAGCATACCGGAAATCCAGATCATCTCGCGTCCGCGCTTGTAGGATGCGTAGTAGATACCGGTAAACATATGGATATAGATAACGAGGAAGACCACGGAAGCAGCCACTGCGTGCATATGGCGCCACAGCCACCCATACCACACTTCTTGCATGATAGTGTAGTTGACACTATCGAAAGCCAGCTTCGTATCCGGCTTGTAGTACATCAAAAGGAAAATCCCGCTTATGACGAGGATGGTAAACATCGTCATAAGCACGACACCCATCGCCCAGAGGAAGTTGATGTTTTTCGGTACCCAGTATTCAGCAGCCAGTACTTTCCAGAGCTTATCGATCGCCAGGCGCTGATCGAGCCACTCGTGGAGGCTGTTCGCTTTTGTAAAATGTGCCATACCCGCTCCTTACGCTTTTCCGACCATTTTTTTATACTCAGGACCCTCTTCACCAAGGACCAGTTTCGTACCTTCTATCTTAAATGGAGGAATATCCATAGGTCGCGGAGGAGGTCCGAAGGTATTCACACCGCAAGCATCATACTCACCACCGTGGCATGCACAGTGGAAGATCTTTTTATCGGGCTCCCAGCTCGGGATACACCCCAGGTGCGTACAAAGCCCGATCATCACGAGATACTCTGCATCACCCACTTTCACAAGACGCTTCTTCGTCTCATCGGGCAGGTGGTTACAATTCTCTTCGGGTGGTTTTTTGAGGATGAAGATAGGTTTACCCCTCCATGTCACCGTACGGAGCTCTCCCTCTTTCATAGGAGAGAGGTCAACGGTGGTAAACCCGGCCGCCATAACGCTTGGCAATGGATCCCAAGTGCGTTTCATCGCATACAGAGCCGCCAAACCTCCGGCTCCGGCGAATGCACCAAAGACCATACCAAGGAAGTCACGTCTGCTTTGTGCCATTGACAATCCTTTTGTAGTTTTTGGTCTCTTGATTTTAATACAAAAATAATTAAGCTAATATAAAATTAAGTTATATCTAAGTTAAGCTCCGCTTTTAATTCTTTCGATAACGCGTGCAGCACACTGTTTGACATCCAGTTTTTGGAGATATTCGGTCGCGGCAGGGGTGCTCGCCAGCAGCGCCTCCTGAAGACGTGATTGGTCAAAAATGCCGATATTACGGATGTTGATACGATCAAACAAAGGTGCGTACTCCTCATCGTCTCCAAAATAGATAACCTTCGCTCCACTCGCTGCAGCTTCTAAAGCGCTCTGAGGAGAATGGGTGATACAAAGTGAAGCTTGGGGAAGGATATCGGGATACTCTTCACTTTCATAAATATTATTGATGAAATCATTCAATTTTTCTTCCATATCTACAAAAAAGTAGAATCCCTCCAAAAGATCCAGATCAAACCGGGATATTTGCGGAGCGATATCTAGCATCTTACGCTCATAGTCGCTATCCCCCCAAAAAAAGAGGCGCAGCTCTTTTGGGACAGCTTCGAAATAGTGCGTATCTATCAAAACGGCATTGATCACATTTTCGCCCACGATATGGGGAGATATGAGTACTTCTCCTTCTTTGGGCAAATCCTTTGGATCGTAGCTTACGCGAAAGAATGTACCGAAGTAATCGATCATCTCCTGGTGGATCG
Organism: Nitratiruptor sp.; assembly: GCA_015494505.1. GTDB lineage: Bacteria > Campylobacterota > Campylobacteria > Campylobacterales > Nitratiruptoraceae > Nitratiruptor. The sequence continues at coordinate 9,982 of WGBB01000081.1, forward strand.
TCTCGTTGTGCTCGTCGCTGTCATAGACGATCACATCACCTCGCTCGCACACGGTACCGATATTGCGAAAATCCTCGATGCCCACGGCCTTTTCGATACCGAGCACCCTCTTGGCAT
>WGBB01000082.1 GCA_015494505.1 Nitratiruptor sp.
CCTCTATAGGCTCCGGTGTGGGATTAGCCGCATCGGTGATGGTATCACCCACCTGCACGTCGCCGATATTCTTGAGCCCCATTACGACGATGCCGATTTCGCCTGTTTTGATGGCGCCCGTTTTTTGGGGATTGATGGGATGGGGATACATAAGGTCCAGCACTTCGTGCTTCTTACCTGTCCCCATCACCAATACTTCTTGCCCCTTTCTAATTTCGCCATCAAAAACGCGCACCAGCGCCAAAGCACCCAAGTAGCTATCGAACCAACTATCATAAATGAGTGCCTTCGTGGGCGCTTCAGGATCGCCTTTAGGTGCCGGGATGCGCTCGATGATTGCATCCAGAAGCTCCTTGATCCCCTGCCCCGTCTTCGCACTCACCTCCAGCGCGTCGGTGCAGTCGAGCCCTATGGTATTTTCGATATCCTCTTTGACACGATCGGGATCGGCTGCAGGCAGGTCGATCTTGTTGATGACGGGAATGAGCTCGAGGTCGTTTTCGAGTGCTATGTAGACGTTTGCGATGGTTTGCGCCTCCACGCCCTGGCTGGCATCCACCACCAGCAGTGCCCCTTCACTGGAAGCGAGGCTTCTGCTCACTTCGTAGCTAAAATCCACGTGGCCCGGGGTGTCGATGAGATTGAGGATGTACTCTTTGCCGTCTTTTTCGTATCTAAGGCGCACACTCTGGGCCTTGATGGTGATGCCGCGCTCCTTTTCGATATCCATCGTGTCCATCACCTGCTCGCTCATCTTGCGCTCATCTATCGCGCCGCATTCCTGGATGAGCCTATCGGCCAGGGTGCTCTTGCCGTGGTCGATATGGGCGATGATGGAGAAGTTGCGAATGTTTTGCATAGTGACCTTTATTGAAAGAGGCTGTTGACACTCTCGTTGTAGTAGACGCGGCGAATCACTTCACCGAAGAGATTGGCCACGGAAAGCACCTTGATTTTGTCGCTTTGGCGCTTGAGGGGCAGCGTGTTTGTCACCACCAGCTCATCGAGCTCGCCCTCTTCGATGCGCTCATAGGCCGGGCCGCTGAGTACCGGGTGGGTACAGCAGGCCATGACGGAATTCGCTCCTCGCTCTTTCAAAGCTGCAGCAGCTTTGACGATGGTTCCTGCCGTATCGATCATATCATCGACGATGATGATGTCTTTGCCTTCCACGTCTCCGATGATGTTCATCACCTCAGATTCGTTGGCCTTTTCGCGGCGCTTATCGACGATGACCATATCGTAGCCGAGCTTTTGCGCGAAATATCTGGCTCTGGCCACCCCACCGATATCGGGGCTCGCCACCACGGGATTGGGGAGGTTTTTGCTCTTGACATACTCTTTGAAAATGATGGAGCCGTAGAGGTTATCTACTGGAATATCGAAAAATCCCTGAATCTGTCCTGCGTGCAAGTCCATCGTGATGACACGAGTAATCCCGGCTTTTTCCATCATGTTTGCCACCAGCTTGGCTGTGATAGGCACGCGAGGTGCTGCCTTGCGGTCTTGTCTAGCGTAGCCAAAGTATGGCACCACGGCAGTGATGGAAGCGGCACTGGAGCGGCGCAGCGCATCGGTCATGATGAGTAGCTCCATAAGGTTGTCGTTTGCCGGTGCGCCCGTGGGCTGGACGATGAAGACATCGCGGCCGCGCACGGACTCTTTGATCTGGACATTGATCTCGCCGTCACTGAAGCGGCTCACGGTCGCTTGGGAAAGGGGGACACCCAGATACTGTACCATCTCTGCAGCGAAATCGGGATGGGCTGTGCCCGAAAAGACTTTATAGCCTCGCATTGTAGCTCCTATGAAATTTTTTCGCAATTATAGCTAAACGATCCAGCCGCCGCCTAATACTTTCTCTTCATCATACAAAACACCCGCTTGCCCTTTGGCCAGGCCGTAAACCGGCTCACGTAGCTCCACCACTGCCACGTTGCCGTCTACCTTGACATGACAAGGGACTTTGTGGGTGCGGTAGCGCACTTTGATAAAGGCATCGAACTCTTTTTTATCGATAAACATATTGAGGCCGCTGAGGATCACCTTCTGTTTGGCCAGCTCCTCTTTGGAGCCTGCGACGATGATGTTTTTATCGGGGATAATATCGAGCACATAATGGGGATGGCGCGCGCCTTTGACCCTAAAGCCTTTGCGCTTGCCGATGGTGTAGTGCATGTAGCCTTTGTGCTCGCCGATCACTTTGCCGCGGCTGTTGACCACAACACCGGGCTTATCCACATTAACATGTTCTTTGAGCACATCGATGTAGTTGGTCTCCACGAAGCAGATTTCGCTGCTCTCTTTTTGCTCTGCGATGGATTTGAGGAGCGGGATTTTGAGCGCCTCTTTTTTGACGTTCTCTTTGAGCCATGTTCCCAGCGGGAAAATGATACGCGGCAGGAATTCTGGTTTGAGATTGAAAAGAAAGTAGCTTTGGTCTTTGGTCTTATCCACGGCTTCGTAGATGAATCTGCCGTCTGTTTGGGCATAGTGCCCCGTAGCTACCTTTTCGATGCCGAGCTTGTCGGCAAACTCGATGAGCTCGGTAAATTTCATCACGCGATTGCACAGTGCACAAGGGTTTGGCGTAAGCCCTGCCACGTAACTATCCACAAAAGGCTGATAGACACGCTGACGAAACTCCTCTATGCGATCGAGCACGTGGTATTCGATGCCTAAAAGCTTCGCCACTTTTTCGATATTGGCGATATTTTTTTCGTGGTAGGCTTCGTTGGGGTGAAACTTCATATAGACCCCGATGACTTCGTATCCCTCCTTTTGCAAGAGCGTAGCGGTATAGGAGCTATCCACGCCCCCGCTCATCGCCAAAACGACTTTTTCCACCTCTCCTCCTCAGATTTGCTGCAACAGCCTTTTGAAAAAGACTGCGATGTTTGGCGTCTCTTTGATATGCTCTCCATCTTTTGTGAGCGAATCGGTAAGCTTCTTAACGATATCGGCTATTTGCAAAGCCGGTATCGAAGAGGCCTGGTCACGTGCCAGGAGGCAGCGACGCTTGCTGCACTCTTCTACCAAGGGACTGTTTTGCACATAGCCCAAGAGCTCTAACTCTATCGGCTCATCAATATGCTTTTTCGCCACATTTTGAATCTTTGCAAAAATCTCTTGCGCCTCTTTTTTGTTTTTGACGCGATTGAGCACAAGATAGAGCATATCCTTTATCTTAGCACTATATTTTATCATAGAGTATGCATCCATGATAGCGGCAGGGTCCGGCACCGTTACTACGATAGTGTCGGTAGCGGCTTTTATGAAGCTCTGCACGCTCTCGCCGATTCCCGCCCCCGTATCGATGATAAGAAAATCGAAATCTTCAAACTCTTCGATGCCCTTATAGAAATTTTCCAAAAGCTCTTCGTTTTTGAAGTTTAAAATCTCCTCGCCGCTTTCACCCGGGATCAGGTAGAGATTGTTATTGATTTTGACCACGCACTCTTTGAAAGGGATTTCTCCCTTCATCACATCGAGAATCGTAAAATCGGGCTTGACGTTGAGAATGATATCTTGATTCGCTAAACCAATATCTGCATCGAAAATGGCAGTTTTATACCCATACATCGAGAGCAGATAGGCGATATTTGCAGAGATGGTGCTCTTGCCCACTCCGCCTTTGCCGCTCGTAATCGTCACAAATCGCATAGACCCTCCCCGAGGTAATAGAGTGGCACCACTACCGATTCACGCTCCATCCAGTGTGGATGGGGAATCGTGAGGTCTTTTCTTTTGATGCGCATATTATCATAAAAAATGATATCGATATCAAGAGTCCTGGGTGCGTTTTTGAATGTACGCACACGCCCGAAACGCTTTTCGATATAGAGCACGAAGTGCAAAAGCTCGCTGGGCGAGAGAGTGGTATCTACTAAGAGTACGGAGTTATAGAAGTCCGGCTGCTCCAGATAGCCAAAGGGGGGATTTTTAAGAATTGGTGCGCTACGTACCAGTCGCACTTTTGGGTGCGAGCGCAAGAGGAGTGCGAGCTTTTTGAAGCGCCTGGAAACGTTTCCGATATTGCCGCCGATGCCTAGTATCACCGGAGTGTGGCGGATATCTTGAGCGAAGCATCCCGGAAACTTGGGGAGAAAGTAGAGCTCGCCCCGCCGCATCAGAGCACCTCGGCGCGGCCGTTTCGTAGCACCACCATATCTTCGATGCGGATGCCAAACTCTCCGGGAATGTAGATGCCGGGCTCGATGGTAAAGACCATGCCGTCTTCGAGGATTTGCTGATTGCGAGAGTTGATAAAGGGCATCTCATGGATATCGAGCCCCACACCGTGGCCGAGAGAGTGGACGAAAGTGCCAGCAAATTCGCTCTTTTCGATGATATCACGCGCCACTTTATCGAGCTCACAGGCCTTCATCCCGCTGCGTGCGGCCGCTATCGCGGCCTCTTGGGCTTTGCGCACCGTATCGTAGGCACGCTGGATTTTGGGGTTTGCAAAGCGCTGCTCTTTATCAAAGCTCACCGTCTCGTCGAAAAACGCCGTGCGCGTGCGGTCAGAACAGTAGCGCTCATACTTTATGCCGGCATCGAAAAGCACCAAATCACCGGGCTGCAACGCTTTGTCGGTGGGCAGCGCATGCGGCTTGGCCGCATTTTCGTTGATGGCAAAGATGGGATCGAAACTCAGATCGTAGCGCCCTTTGCTGCTCAAAAAGGCTGTGGCTTCAAAATGCAGCTCCCTCTCGCTCTTGCCGGCGCTTTTTTGCAAAAACATGGCATACTCTTCGAAAGCCTCGGCATTGAGCTTGGCGGACTGGGCTATTTTGGCTATCTCTGCTTCGCTTTTGATGATACGCTTTTGCCAGGAGATATTGCGCTTTGGCCGAAATGTCGCGCCGCTTTTTTGTAGCTGCTCCAAATCGCTGCATCGCAGGTCGTTTGGATCATAAAAAAGCTTTTTAATGCCCAGTCTCTTCATCCACTCCCTGGCAGCTTTATGTATATCGCGCGCTTCGATGACTTCGGCGTTTTTGATAGCCTCTTTTGCTTCTGTGGTGTAGCGGGGATCGGTGATGAACACTCGTTCATCACCTGCTACGATGAGGAGCTCATTGTCACAGCTAAAGCCCACTTCGTAGTAGACGGCGTTTTCGTCTTTGAGGATATAGTGCATCGGCCTTACTGCTGTGGCTGTTGCTGTTGTGCTTGGGCTTTTTTGATAGCTTCGAGCTCTTGGAAAATCTGATGCATCGCTACCATAGCCAGGTGATAGCTAAATGGTCCAAAACCCGTAATTACACCGGCGCATACGGGAGCTATCATCGATTTTTGGCGAAACTCTTCTCGGCGATAAACATTGGAGATATGCACCTCGATAGTAGGAATCTGCACTGCCGCGATGGCGTCGCGAATGGCGATGGATGTGTGTGTGTAGGCGCCTGCGTTGAGGATGATACCATGCGCTTCACCGAGACACTCTTGGATTTTATCGACGATTTCGCCTTCGTAGTTGCTTTGGAAAAACTCAATTTCTAGGCCGTTGGCATCGGCAAAGGCTTTCATCTGCTTGTGAATCTCTTCGAGCTTCATAGGTCCGTAAATCTGCTGCTCGCGCACTCCCAGCATATTGAGGTTGGGACCTTGGATGACCATTATCTTCATATCTTTTCCTTTCTTGGCTATATTTTGGGTATGATTATAGCAACTTTTACCTAAAAGGAGTTTGGGTGCACATCATAGCGCCTCGCTACATCCTTTCGCCTGAGACTATCCACACCGGCTTGGCAATAGCTTTCGATACCAAGATTTGCGCCATTGATACTCCGGAAATTCTCAAAAAACGTTATCCCAATGCAGACTTTTATGAATTTGACGGAGTGCTGTTGCCTACATTTGCCAATCCCCACGTGCATCTCGAATTTAGCGCCAATAGAGCGACACTCAGCTACGGCGATTTCATCCCGTGGCTCTATAGCGTCATAAAAAACCGCGAAGAGCTACTGCCTCGCTGTGATGAAACGTGCTTGCAAGAAGCCATACATTCCATGCTTCACACCGGCACCACCGCTATCGGCCAAATAAGCAGTTACGGTGACGAGCTGGAAGTATGTGCCGCTAGCCCCTTGCAGGTGCGCTATTTTGTAGAGATTATCGGCTCTAATGCTGCGGCGGCAGATGTGATGTACGCCTCGTTTTTGGAGCGCTTCCATCAAGCTAAAAAGGTCGAAAACCCTCGCTTCAAAGTCGGTGTCGCTATCCACTCCCCCTACTCCGTGCACTATATCCTCGCTAAAAGAGCGCTAGAAATAGCCAAAAAATACGACACCCTTGTAAGCGTCCATTTTATGGAAAGTCTAGCGGAGCGTCAGTGGCTTGATAACGGTACGGGGGAGTTCGCCAAGTTTTTCGATGAACTTCTAGGCCAAAAGCGGCCCGTCAACGATGCGATGGAGTTTTTGGAGCTTTTTAGCGATGTGCGCACGCTCTTTGTGCATATGATTTATGCAAATGACATAGAACTTGCTCGCATCAAATCCTATAACGCGGCCGTGATTCACTGTCCCGTCTCCAATAGGCTTCTGGGCAACGGCGTATTGGACCTTGAGCGCATCGCTCCTCTGCCCTGGACACTGGCTACAGACGGGCTGAGCTCCAATTACACTCTTAACATGTACGAAGAGATGCGAGCAGCCCTTTTTATGCACCCCGATTTCAACGCCGTACAGATTGCAAAAGAGCTTATAGTACGTACTACGCGTGTAGGTCACGAGCTTTTAGGCTTCGCAGGCGGCGTCATCAAAAAGGAGGCTCCGGCAACGTTCCAACTCGTAACTCTTCCCAAGGATTTGGCAAACGAAGATGATATCTATCTCCATCTCATTCTACACACGCAAAAACCGGAAGTAGTCTATATCGAAGGAGAGCGTTATGGCAAATGAACAAGGCGGTATGAAAAAGTTTTTTTCCAATCTCTTTTGGCCCCTTACATCTACTCTGGAGTTTTTACAAAAATATTTCAAAGGAATCGTGCTTTTGCTCCTGCTTCTTGTACTGCTAGGCTCGATGCAGCGTGAAGCAGCCCAAAAGCCAAATCTCATGAGTATCAAACTTACAGGCACCATCCTCGATAGCAAAAAAATGCTCGACCAGATAGAAGAGGCCCAAAAGAGCAACATCAAAGGCGTGCTTTTCATCATCGACTCCCCAGGCGGCGCCGTGGCGCCTTCCATAGAGATTTCGCGCGCCATCAAGAGGCTGCGCGCCAAAAAACCGGTGGTGGTCTATGCAGCGGGGACGCTTGCAAGCGGCAGCTACTACTCCGCCATCTGGGCCAATAAGATCATAGCAAACCCGGGCTCTATCGTGGGTTCCATAGGCGTCATCTTCGAAAGTGCCAACATCAAAAAACTCCTCGATACCGTAGGCATAGAGCCCCAAATCGTCAAAGAGGGAAAATATAAAGAGGTGGGCACGCCGCTACGACCATGGAAAGAGTATGAAAAGGCCGAAATCAAAAAGGTATTGGACGACACCTATGCGATGTTCAAAGAGGATGTGGCAAAGGCGCGCAAACTCGACCTCAACGCCAGCGAAACCTGGGCAGAAGCCCACATTTTCACTGCACGCCAGGCCAAGGCCGTGGGACTCATCGATAGAGTGGGCACTATCGATATGGCCAAAAAAGAGGTAGAAAAGCTCAGCGGCGTCAAAAAGCCGGTCTGGAAGCGTGAAGACAAGTTCGAAAAACTCATGGAGCGCCTCACCGACGAGACCAGCTCCAAACTCGCCACACTACTCTTGGGGCCGAAACTCTTCTAAAAAGCGAAATTTGCGATAGGGAATGGGTCGTGCTAAAAAGTAGGCTAATGCCTCGTGGCGCCTTCCCTTTTCATCTTCGACGCAAATCTTTTTTCTCGTGTAGTATCTGGGATACTCTTCGAGCCTGTCGATGCGCTTGAGCGTAGCGGCGTCTATTTCATAAAGCTCCCCGCGCACGCGAAATCCCTCGCCCGGTCTATCGATAAGATAGGGATACCACTTTTTGGGCGCTATCATAGGGTAGGCCTCGCAGGTGCGCACCCTGCCTAAAAAGCGCGCGTTTTTTAGATAGTGGTGGTTGCACAGCCCCTTTTTGAGAGTGCCGTAGACAAAGAGCTTAGAGCGCATCTTTTTTCAGCACCTTCGCAGCCACTTTGGTGTGCAAATCCTGCAGCTCTATCGCATCACCCACGGCAAGCTGAGATAACTCGGTGGGTTTACCCTCACGCACCACCTGCGCACTTCCTTTGGGAGGCTCTTTGGCCTTGATGGCGGTGGTAAGCTTTTGTGCTAGAAGCGTCAGTTCGCTACTTTTGGCTTGAAGGTTTTGGCGCATAGTAGCTTCCAGTGCACTTTGTAGCTGCGGAATCTGCGCAGCTCTTTGTTCTATGATAGCATCGATGCGCTGTCGTAGGCCGTTTTTCGTGGCCATGATATCGAGGCGCAAAGCATCGAGCCGCCGCGCCGGCGAGAGGTGCGCAAGGCTCTGTGCTAGATGGCGTAGGCCCTGCTCTTTGGTATGGAGAATCGTAGCGATGCGCTTGGAGAGCCTGTCCATCAATGTATCGATATGAAGCAGCATTTCGGCGCGATCGGGCAGTATCATCTCTATAGCCGCACTGGGCGTGGGAGCGCGCAGGTCGGCTACAAAATCGCTGATGACGAAATCTATCTCGTGCCCTACGGCAGAGACCACGGGCGTTTTGGCTGTGTGAATCGCTTCGGCCACCACCTCTTCGTTAAAACACCATAGATCTTCGATGCTGCCGCCGCCACGCCCCACGATCATTACATCGGCTCCGAGACTATCGGCTACTTTAATGCGCCGGGCAAGCTCTGCAGCCGCCGCTTTACCCTGCACCAAAGAGTCCACCACGTAGACTTTCACCAAAGGCCAGCGCTTGTTGATGATGCGCAGCATATCCTGCAGCGCTGCGCCCGTGCGGGAGGTGACGATGGCTATGGAGCGCACGATTTGGGGAATAGGCTTTTTGTTTTCAAAATACCCTTTGGCCTGAAGCTTCTTTTTGAGCTGCTCGTAGGCAAGTTGCAAAGCACCCTCGCCTGCCGGATGGAGCTCCAGTGCATAGAGCTGGTATTCGCCTCTGGGTTTGTAGACCCCTAGTTTGCCGGTGACGATGAGCTTTTGGCCATCTTCGACGCGAAAAGGCACGCGCTGAAGGTTGCTTCGAAACATCACGCAGCGAATCACGCTTTCATTGTCTTTGAGACTGAAATAGAGGTGTCCGCTCGTGTGGTAGGTGGGGCGGCTCACCTCCCCTTCTACGTAGAGCACCTGAAAGTGCGACTCTAAAAGATTTTTTATCTGTTCGTTGAGCTCGCTTACCTGCAGGACATTCATGGCTTTTGGGCGATGAAGAGTGTAGAAATTCCGAAGCTAAAGGAGCGGACCGTACGCATCGTAAATCCGGCACTTTCTAACTCACGCACAAGCTGCTCGGTAGTGAGGAAGTTGTCGATGGAGTTGGGCAGATACTCGTAGGCCTCCTTGTTGCCCGAGACCAGACCGCCGATGCGCGGCAACACCTTTTTCATATAGAGCTCCACCACCGCATCCATCGGCGTGCGTTTTTCGCGCTTGGTAAATTCCAAAATCACCAGCACACCGCCCGGTTTAAGAATGCGAAAGAACTCCTCTATCGCCTCTTGGCGCTCCACGACGTTACGGATGCCGTAGGTGATGCTCACGAACTCCGCACTCGCATTTTCTAGCGGCAATTCCTGGGCATAGGCCTCAAGATAGCGAAAATGGGGAAACTTCTCCTTGGCCACCTCCAGCATCCCGCGAGAGGGGTCGACGCCTATGAAATCTAGCACGTCAATTCCCTTTTTGGCCGCTATCTTTTGCCAAAAACCCAGCATATCTCCCGTACCGCAAGCCACGTCGACGATGCTTTCGATACTCTTCTTATCATACAGATCATACGCCATCTCGCAAGCGCGCTTGCGCCAGGCGATATCGCTGCCAAAGCTCAGCACCCTATTGGCCAGGTCGTAGCTTTTGGCAATGTCATCAAACATATGGACGATTCTTTTTTGTTTATCCATTTCTGCTCCAAATGAGAATATCCCCTTCGAGGTTGCGCTGATGCAAAAACTCCATCTTTTTGTTGAAGCGATAGTTGGCACCATCCACGCTTATAGGAGCTACGAAGATGAGATACCAATCCACCAGCCTGCGCGTCGCTTGGAGCATCCCCTCACCCCCTTCGATCATGATGAAGCGATACTCTTCAAGGCGCTTGAAGCTATCTTCGATATAGACCTCTCTGCCGTTGACGCTAAAGAGAGGAATCTTTTCGTCAAAATGGAGTTTTTTGGAATATATCAGCACATCGGGGGCTTTGCCTTGTACAAGTCTCGCATCCAAAAGGGGTCTGTCTTTTCGTACGGTATTTCCGCCGATAACCAGCAGGTCGATGCGATCGCGCAGAGCGTGCACGAGGGTGCGCGAAGCGATGTTGCTGATGGTGCCCTGCGTAAGATTGCCGTTGATGGTCTGGGCATATTTGAAAAAGATGAAGCGCTCTTTGCTCCAGCGCAAAAATGGCTCGATGAGATCGGCGCACTCCTTTTGGCGTACACCCATGCGCACTTTGAGCCCTTGGGACTTGAGGTAGGCCGCACCGCCGCTGGCTTTGGGGTTGGGATCTTGAATGCCGATGACGATAGCTTCGAAACCCAAGTCGCGCACCAAAAAGGTGCATGGAGGCGTCTTGCCGTAGTGAAAGCATGGTTCGAGAGTGACATAGATGGTAGCGTCGCGAAACAGATCGCCGCTATGGCGCTCCAGGTAGTTGTGCAGATGCAGTGCATCGTCGATTTGGAGCACCAGCTCATCGCCCGTGAGAGCGTAGTAGGCTTCCTTGATGGCTTCCACTTCGGCGTGGGGCCCTCCAGCACGCTTGTGGGCTGCGACACTGAGAATCCGTCCGTTTTTGACGACTGCCGCACCCACTGCAGGATTGGGATAGGTCAGACCTTGATAGCGCCAGGCTTCGGCCAGGCACAGATCCATTACCAGTTCATCGAAGACTACCATTCAAAATAGGTCTTTGCGCTTGATATCTCGTCAAGAGGGATCTTCTCCTCGCCCGAAGCCGTGCGCAGCGTCACGACGCCGTTTTCAAATCCTGCAAGCTCTCCTTCGATCACTTCACCGTCAATACGGGTGATGCGCACCTTTTCGCCTATGGAGAGTTCGAAGTGTTCAGGTTTTTTGAGCTTGCGCTCGATTCCGGGGGAGGAGACTTCGAGATTGTACTCACCTTGGATGGGAGGATTGACATCCAGAAGCGGGGAGATGAGATTGGAAACCTCCACACACTTATCCAGATTCACGCCTTCGGGAGCCGTGATAGTGACGCGATAGATGGTCTTGCCGCGTTCCGAAACCGTCTCGATATCGTAGAGATTTGCGCCGCAAGACTCCACAATTTTTTTGATATCGGATTCCAGGCTCACTTTTCATCCTTTATCTTGCTAAAGAGCTCTTCGATGCGCTTTTGTTGCTCTACAAGTTCATCGAATTTGAAGTGGAGTTTGGGGCATTTGAACCATCCGCTGGACTCCAAGCAAAAGGAGCGGATGATGGGTTCTGCGCGTTTGAGGGCTTGGAGAATCTCTTTTTGCTCTTCGGGCGTATAGAAGGATTTGTCGATATAGACATCGGCGTCATACCCGCCGCGCTTCACATCCACATCGGTGACGGTGAGGCCATGCAGCCTCGTATCGGCCAGCTCGCCGAAAGCCTCGCTGATGAGTTCTCTTAGTAGCGAAGCTTGGCGTTTGCGTTTGATATCACTTTGCTTCATAGCCTATCCTTAGAGCGTCGCCGCTTCTTCGATCTCTTTGTAGGCTTCGATTACGTCTCCCACTTTGATGTCGTTGAAGTTTTCTATCATGAGACCGCACTCGTATCCTTTGGATACTTCGCGCACGTCATCTTTGAAGCGCTTGAGGGAGCTGATTTTGCTGTCATATATCACCACTCCGTCGCGAATGACACGGGCTTTGGCGTTACGCTCGATGACGCCGTCTGTGACGAGACATCCGGCCACTGTACCCACTTTCGGCACGTTGAAGGTTTCGCGCACTTCGGCTTGACCGATAGTCTCTTCTTTGATAATGGGACTGAGCATTCCGCTGAGCAGTGCCTTCACTTCATCGATGAGATCGTAGATGATGGAGTAGGTCTTGATGGTCACGCCCAGCTGTTTGGCCTTCTCTTTCACGCTACCGGTAGGACGGACGTTAAAGCCCAAAATCACGGCGTTTTCACTGGCATCCGCCAAGGTCACGTCGCTCTCACTGATAGCTCCCACACCGGCGTGGATGATATCGACCTTGACCTCTTCGTTTTTGAGTTTTTCGAGGCTGCCTTTGATAGCTTCGAGACTTCCTTGGGTATCTGCTTTGATGATGACGGGCAGTTTTTTGAGCTGTCCCTCTTTGACCAGTTGGCTCAGCTCCTCGAGGGTGACTTTGGTGGTTTTGGAGAGCTCTTTTTGACGCTCGTACTCGGCACGGCGCTCTGCGTACATGCGAGCAGTCTCTGCATCTTTGACCGCCACCATGATCTCACCGGCAGGCGGTACCTTATCGAGCCCCACCACCATGCCGGGTTCGCTCGGTGTGCGCTCTTTGATCTGTTTACCCAGATCGTCGATGATGGCTCGCACACGCCCGTAGGCCACACCGCACACAACGTGATCGCCCACACGGAGCGTACCGTTTTTGACGATTACGGTCGCTACGGGACCGCGCCCTTTTTCCAGTGAGCTTTCGATTACCACGGCTTTGGCTTCGCGTTTTGGATTGGCTTTTAGCTCCATGATTTCTGCTTGGAGAAGGATGGTGTCAAGCAGGTCGTCCACACCTTCGCCTGTCTTGGCACTGACGTTGACAAACTCATACTCGCCACCCCACTCGCTCGGCGTGATACCGATTTCTGCCATCTGGCTCTTAACAAGGTCTGGATTGGCGTCTGGTTTGTCGATTTTGTTGATAGCCACGATGATAGGGACGTCCGCGGTTTTGGCGTGGTTGATTGCTTCTACGGTTTGCGGCTTCACTCCGTCATCTGCAGCTACCACGATGATAGCAATGTCGGTAGCTTGCGCACCGCGTGCACGCATCTCGGTAAAGGCCTCGTGCCCGGGCGTATCGATGAAAGTAATCTTCTTGCCGTCTTTTTCGACCATATAGGCACCGATATGCTGCGTGATACCGCCTGCTTCGCGCTCGGCGATGCGTGAATTACGGATATAATCGAGCAGCGACGTTTTCCCATGGTCCACG
>WGBB01000083.1 GCA_015494505.1 Nitratiruptor sp.
ATCTACCTGCCCCACAAATCGATCCCGATGCTGCCCAGGAAGCTCAGCGAAGGAATATGCTCGCTCAAAGAGAACGTCTTGCGCCTGGCATTTGTGAGCAAAATCACCCTCGATGAGAATCTCGAACCCGTCAAAGAGGAGCTCATCGAAGCCATCATTAAAAGCCGGCGCAAATACAGCTACGACCGTGTGGATGAGTTTTTGGCCGGACGTTTCGAAAAAATCGACGAAACGGACAAGGAAATTTTGGACTACCTCCTGCCGCTGTATGAAGTGACCAAGAAGCTGCGCGCACGCCGTCTGCAAAGAGGCTTCGAGTTTACCAATCCCGAAATCCGCCTCGTGTTAGATGAAAAGGGTGAACTGGTGCGTACCGAGATCGAACATGAAACCCCCAGCCACGCCCTCATCGAAGACTGTATGCTCTTGGCCAACAAAGCGACAGCCAAGATGTTCGACTACGGTATCTTCCGTACCCACGAAGAGCCTGCGATGGAAAAAATCGAAGAGCTCGTAGCGGAGCTGGCAAACGTGGGGATATTTACCAAAGAGTACAACTCTATCCACGAGCTCTTTTTGCACATCCAGTCCGAAGCCGAGCGGCTGGGGATCAAAGAGCAGGTGGATAGGCTGCTCATCCGCACCCAAAAGCAGGCGGGCTATACAGCCGAAAACATAGGCCATTTCGGCCTCGGTTTCGAAAAGTACACCCACTTTACCAGTCCCATCAGACGCTATAGCGACCTGACACTCCATCGCCTGCTCAAAGCGGTCATAAAAAACAACAAAAAGCAGCTCGACTACATCCTCAAAAATATCGAGCCTCTGACCGTGCGCATCAGCGAGCTCGAGCGCGAAGCGGCCAAAGTGGAGTGGGACTTCATGGATCGCAAATTTGCACGCTGGGCTGCCAAAAACATAGGACGCCGCTTCAAAGCCGTCGTGGTGGATCCCGAATCGACCCCCATCGCCAATATCGACGACGAGATCGTAGGTCCACGCATATTCTTGCCGCGTGCGGAAGTGGAGCTTTTCGATACCGTCATCGCCGAAATCATCGACGTCAACATCGCCACGACAAAAATCTACGCCAAAGTGATAGAGAGAATCGATGTACAAACAGCAGTTCGACAAGCTGGATAAGCGCTTTTCTAGCTATCTTTTCTGGGGAGAAGAGCCCTATTACGTCAAAAAGTACGGCCAAAGAATCGCCGATACGATAGATGCAGCCGAGAGCAAAATGGTGCTCTACTACGAGGACTACGACTACGAGAGCGCCAAAAACTACCTCTCCCAGGCCTCGCTGTTTGGCGATACCAATCTGCTCATCATCAAACGCGACAAAGCCATCCCCAAAAAGGAGCTGCAAGAGCTTCTGGCCATCGCCCAAAAGATGGACAATAGCTATATTATCTATGAGTGTTATTCTAACGAGGGTAAAAAAATAGAATCTCTTTTTAACGACAAAAACGATGCAGTCCATGTGCGCTTCTTCAAGCCATCAATCGGCGAAGCGCGCTCGGAACTGATGCAGCTTGCTCAGCAAAAGCAGATACCTATAGACGGTGTGAGCATAGAGCATCTTTTGATGCTGCTTGAGGGCAATCTCGACCTAGCCGCAAGCGAACTGGAGAAGCTGCGCCTCGTAGATGGAAACATCGAGCCCAAGGATATCGACTCCCTCGTCTATGCCCTCAGTCCTCTCAATCTCGAGAAGTTCTATATCGCACTGATTCACAAGGAATCGGTAGGCGAACTTTTTGCGAAACTTATAGAAGAGGAGCACAATGAGATGAAAATCCTTTTGGGCCTCACCGGTTTTTTGCAGCAGCTCTTTCTGTTTCACGCACATATCCGACTCTATGGCAAAGCCGACTCCAAAGCTGTGCTGGGCTATAAACTTCCCGTGCATATCGAAAAGCAGCGTATCGCTTTGGCACTGCGCATCAAAAACTATCCTGCAATCTTTATGCTCTTACAAGAGTGCGAACTGATGCTCAAAACCAAAACACACAGTGATAAAAGCGGACTCTTGTTTTCATACTTAATAAAACTGCAAGCTTTGTTTTGATAATATTTGAGCGCTTTTTAGTACCCTAAAAAGTCCTTGCCGGCGCAAAGCCGGATATATAGCCAAAAGGAGAAGCAATGCGTCATTACGAGACACTCTTCGTGCTCAAACCGACTCTTACAGACGAAGAGAAGAAGGCACGATTCGAGTTTATCAAAGAGGTCATCCAAAACAACGGCGGTGAAATCGTCGCCACGGAAGATGTGGGAATGCGTAAACTGGCATACCCTATCCAAAAATTTGAGCGTGGCCACTACTACATCATCTACTTCAAAGCACCTGCACCTGCAGTGCGTGAGCTCGAGAGAATCTATCGCATCACCGAAGATATCATCAGATTCCTCACTATCAAATACGAAACGAAAAAAGATATCAGCGCGTGGGAAAAGATGGTAGAGCGCGCGAAAAAACTAGGATTGAAAGAAGAAAAACAAGAAGAAGCACAAGAAGCATAATATGTACAACAGAGTCATAATGGTCGGCAATCTCACGCGCGACATCGAACTGCGCTACACACCTTCAGGCACAGCCATCGCCAAAACGGCGATCGCGACAAACAGACGCTTCAAGACCCAAACGGGTGAACAGAAAGAAGAGGTCTGTTTCATCGATATCACCATATTCGGTCGCGCAGCGGAGATAGCCAACCAGTACCTGCACAAAGGCAGACGCGTCCTTATAGAAGGGCGCCTAGTGTTCGAGCAGTGGACGGACCAGAGCGGAAACAAACGCTCCAAACACTCCATCGCGGTGGACAACCTCCAGATGCTCGACAGCAAAGCAGAAGCAGCTCAAGCGCGCTACGAAGCGCCTATCGAACCGCCTGCCGCCACGGCGCCGGCTAGCGCTCCTAAACCGCAAAGCGCGCCTGAAATACCCGAAATAGACATCGACGACGACGATATTCCATTCTAGAAAGGAACACAATGGCAGAAAAGAGAAGATTCAAAAAAAGAACTTGTAAATATTGCGAGCAGAAAGTCGAGTTTATCGACTACAAAGATATCGACCTCATCAAACATACTCTTAGCGAACGCTACAAAATCATGCCTCGCCGCCTCACCGGAAACTGCAAAAAGCACCAAGTGATGGTGGAAGAAGCTATCAAAAGAGCGCGTCACGCAGCACTCGTTCCGTACATCGTGGATAGAAAAAGAGTTATCCCCAACCCTTGGGAAGAGCTCGAGCCTATCTACAAGTAAGCCCTTGGGGCTTACGCCCTACAGCTTATCTATACACTCCCTCTCTATACACCCAAAACTCTTTGCCTCCTCTTTAAACTCCGCTATATCGCACACCTCGCCATGCGCAAAGTTTTTGAGCTGCGCTAGTGCATTTTGCACCATTTTCATATAAAAAATCGCAGAGTGTTCATAGCTTGGCATCTCTACATAATCGTCACGTATGAGGCCATATAGCTGTGGGCGTGCAAAATCGAGCAGCGCGGATTTTGCGAACGTAACAAAGAGCACTCCATCAAAATCGCGATAGAGCTTGGCAAAGTCGGCCTGAAGCGACTCCGGAAGCATATGAAGGTTTTTTATAAGCAACATATCGAAACTGGAGAACTGATCGAGGGCGAGATCCTCATCTTCGATAGCGGCACAATCTATCACGGCAAAGGGAAGTTTATTGAAACGATACTCATCGTAGTTGATAATCTTTTCGAACACAAAATGCGTATAAGCCTCATCCTCATACCCCAACACGATGCGATTATGCCCCTTGTCTACCTCCTCTATTTGCGTTTTGATATATTCGTAGTAGATACCGCTTCCTAGATAATTTTCAAGAGAATAGAGAATGGTAGGCATCTGACAGTGTTTGATATGTTTGTCCGATCCGATTTTGCGAAGTTTATGGTTCACTTCGTCGATGATGGTGTTGAGAAAATCCTTCGCTTCACCCAGATCGTAGCCGAAACGCTTGAGTCGATTGAAAAGTACATAACCGCTATGCTTGTCAGCACCTAAAATATAGCGCATCGCAAGTATCGCAAGATAGGCAATGTAGGAAAATTTGAGCTTGCGAGCGCTTAGGGTCATTTTAAAAACGGGCTTGTAGTGGGGCTGATGCGCCATATAGGCAAGCACGAATCCATCGAAAATGTAGGTAAAGACTCCGAGGACTTCTAGAAAGTAGTAGCGATCGAGCGCCAAGAGATCCTGCCCCAGTTCGGCTTGCTCCAAAACCCGCATCTCATACGCAAAGAGTGCATCCACATCTGTGTAGTGCCGACGCAGTTTTTCACTCTCCTGCGCAAGATACATGGCTCCCACATAGCTCATCCCCATGAGCGACTGCCCTTCGCTCTTGATATCGTTGAAGCCAAAAAGCGGAGCGAACCGCTTAAAGAGTGCATTGATCATCAACGTAAAAAGGTCGAAATCTTTGAAATGGATCAAAGCGGTATTGGTGAGATTGAGATCATAATTGATATAGTCGTAGACCATGAGCTTAATCTCTTCAAATCCCAGTCTCGCTATTGCATCACGCACCGTCTCTATGCGTGCGGCGCGTGCTTTTTCGATGGAGTTGGCGCGTTTGAGAAT
>WGBB01000084.1 GCA_015494505.1 Nitratiruptor sp.
TCGAGGAAAAGAAGCGAGATGATCATATTTTTCAGATTTTTCTCGATAGTGAGCGAAATGAATCCGATAAGCGTAATGAACGTAGAAAGTACTACCAAAAAGAGCGAAATACCGTCTACGCCGAGTTGATAGTTGATGCCGTAGTTGGGAATCAACGGAATGAATTCTACAAACTGGAATCCACCGTTGTTGCTATCGAACATAAACCACAGAACGAGCGAGAGTATAAACTCTATCGCAGCGACAGTGATACCGTACGCCTTGATAGTATCTTTATTGACGATGAAGCCTAACATTCCCGCTAGGAGCGGAAAGAACACCAATAGTGACAAAATGTGATCCATAAACTCTCTCCTTACCGTACCGGGCTATAAAGTACTACGAGCACCAAGAGTATCAGCAGACCGATAACCATCCAGCGAAGCATTTTGGAGAGGTTACCGCTTTGCACCACACGTCCCGCAAAACCAGACTGATAGATGATTCCTGCAATGAAATCGACCGTAGCATCCACGACACGAAGGTCGAGCTCCTTCCAAGCAATACGACTGAGCTCCGCATAAGGTTTGGTGAAGATTTTTTCGTAGATGACGGGAATATAGTATTGATTGTACAACAGCTTGTAGATGAAGGTCTCTTTCCATTTTTCGCTAAACCCACCGCGGCTATATTTATACACCGCTAACGCAATACCACTGAGTGCGATGAGCGTCGTCAAGCCTATGAGTGCCACGACAGCAATGCCGTGTGTATGGAAGTGAAATTCAGGAAGCAAGCGTGTAACGAACTCTTCGAAAGAGTGCTCGAAAAATCCGGCAATAATCGCCAAAATGGCAAGAGGCGCCATAGCCGCCAACATGTACCAATGCGCTTCATGCGGATGGAAGCCATATTTTTTATAACGCTCTTCGCCGAAAAATACAAGCATAATGAGACGGAAGCTGTAAAACGCCGTCATGCCTGCACCTACCCACAGCATGAACCATAGAATATAGTGGTGCGTATCGAAAGCCACTTCGAGAATCTTATCTTTTGAGAAAAATCCTGCAAAAGGATAGATACCGGCAAGCGCGAGTGATGCGATAATCATCATTATAGCCGTCCAGCGCATTACTTTGCCCAGACCACCCATTTTGAAGATATTGAGCTCATCATGCATTGCGTGCATGACGTTACCGGCACCGAGGAAGAGGAGCGCTTTGAAAAAGGCGTGTGTCATAAGATGGAAAAGGCCTACCCAGTATGCTCCCAGACCGGCTGCGACAAACATATAGCCTAGCTGTGAAAGGGTGGAGTATGCGATGATGCGTTTGAGGTCGGTGTTCACTAATGCCATAGATGCTGCAAACACTGCTACAAAGGCACCGAGACTCGCGATGAAGAGTCCTACATCGGGAATCTGAGAGTAGATAGGAAAAGCACGGATTACCAGATAGACACCTGCCGTAACCATCGTTGCTGCGTGGATAAGGGCTGAAACGGGTGTAGGACCTTCCATCGCATCGGCGAGCCAAGTGTGGAGCGGAAACTGGGCAGATTTACCCATGGCACCGATGAAGAGGAAGATACCCATAAGGGTTATGATGGAGATATTGAAAAGATCAACATGGGCAAATACCACGTCATACTGGAGTGAACCGACATTCCAGTAGATTAGGAAGAGTCCCAAAAGCATCCCCAAATCTGCGATACGGTTCATAATAAATGCTTCGTTCGCAGCCCAAGAAGGTGAAATGGAAGGGTTGACCTCACGCGGCTCGTCTTTTTTATGATACCAAAAGCCAATCAATAGCCACGAACAGAGCCCTACGCCTTCCCAACCGATAAAGAGGCCTGCGAAGTTGTCGCTCATCACAAGCACGAGCATCGAGAAAACGAAGGCGCTCAAATAGCTAAAAAACCTATTAAACCCCTCGTCATGCTCCATATAGCCTATAGAATAGATATGTACGAGTGTAGAGACCAGTGTCACTGTAACCATCATAATCACAGAGACATGGTCGGCCACAAA
>WGBB01000085.1 GCA_015494505.1 Nitratiruptor sp.
GAAGAGCTGGCTATGAAAGGGGTGCTTTCAGTCATACGCCAGCACCAAAGGGAGCTGGCCTTCATGGGGATTCGCGACAAATCTCCTCTGTATAACACCGAGTTGGTGCGCTTCATTGAATATGGCAATATCATAGAGCTTGCCGAAGCGATGGTGGTGGCGGCCCTACAGCGGAATGAATCGCGCGGCGCCCACTATCGCAAGGACCATCCCGAGCCAAAAGAGCATTTCAAAGCCCATTCGCACGTATGGAAAGAGGATGGCGTTTTGTGTGCCGATTTCAAGGAGGTGCCATGAGGCTTCGCATCAGACGCTACCATCCCCACTTCGAGCCGCCAAGCATCGATATGGAGTATGAAATTAGCGGCGGCGGCACGCTTTTGGAAGCCCTCGAAGAGATAAAGCAAAAAAGAGATAGGACGCTGAGCTTCTCATCCATGTGCCGTAGCGGTGTCTGCGGCAGCTGTGCCGTGCGCGTCAACGGCAAGGAGGAGCTTGCTTGCACCTACAAGCCCAAAGACGGCGACTATATCGAGCCGCTTTCGGTCGTGGGCGTACTGCGCGATCTTATAGGAGATTTTAATAGTTCTTTGGCTACACTAAAAAAAGCGCAAGCATATCCAGTGCAGATGCACAGCGGTATGAGCGAAGAGGATGAGCGCCACATAGAGCGCCAGAGCGACTGTATCCTCTGCCATAGCTGCTATAGCAGCTGTCCGGTGTATGAGACGAATTCCTCCTTTTTGGGGCCTTTCGCGCTATCACGTGCCTATCGCTACGTGGCCGATAGCCGCGAAGAGAACAAAAAAGCGCATATCGACGCCGTGGTGCAAAATGGCATCTGGGACTGTACGCTGTGCGGCAACTGCACGGCGGTCTGTCCGCAAGGGATCGATCCCAAAAACGACATCTTAGTTTTGCAAAGCTGGGCGGCCAAATTTGGTCATGTCAATCCCAATCTCGGGAATTTCGGAAGTTTTGGATTGGAGTTTTGATGGAGCGTGAACAGTATGATATAGAGCTCTTCTCGGCCGTTCCCAAATTCATCATCGACGACATCAACCGCTACGGCAAAATCGTGGAGTACTACAAGAATATGCCCGCGATGAGCAGCGACGATACGATGAAGTATTTCTACTTCATCATCGAAGGGCGCATCAAGGTCTACCAATTCAACTTCGAAACCTCCAAAGAGCAAACTATAAAAATCCTCTCGCGGGGCGATATGTTCGATGTGATCGTGCTGATGGACGAAAAGCCCCACGAAGTGATCACCCACACCTACGAAGATAGCAAGGCTCTGCAGGTGCCTTTGGAGCGGGTGCGCGAATGGATCAACACCAACACAGATTTTCGCAGACTCTTTATGCGCTACGTAGCCGGCGAGATGCGCAATCTCGAAGAATTAGCCACGGATCTCAGCCTCCTTGATACTTCTACCCGTTTTATTAAATTGCTTCTTAAGCACTTCGACCCACAAAGTGCCAAACTTCGCCTCATCCATGACCTCCCCCACGAAGAGCTGGCCTCCCTCATCGGTACGGTACGCCACGTGGTCAATCGCCATATCCAGGAACTTAAAAAAGATGGCTCACTGGAAGTGGAGCGCAAAAAGATCAAACTCACTAATATTGCCAACCTCCTTGATCGTTTGCAACTAAAGTAGCGGATCTATTAATAAAATCGGACTAAAATTTTATCGACCCAAAAATATCAAGGAGGTTGATAATGAAGAGACTACTTGTCTCGTTCGTAGCTGCCGGCTTGCTTGTAAGCGGTGCTTTCGCTTCTGCACAAACCAAAGCGGAATCCAACAAAGCTATCGCTCAGGCCAAAGCAAAGGTCCAAAAGGAGCAAAAAGAGCTCCATATCGTAAAAGAGGCAGTCGATGCCGTGGCTCTTACAAACAAGGTGCTCGCTGAGCTGGATAAAGGCGACAAAGACCAAGCCATCAAGGATTTGGAAAAAGCTATCGGTAAGCTCGAAGTGGTGCTGAGCGCTCCCAAAGCTCCCGCACTCATCCCAATCGATAGCTCCATCGAGATCGTCGATTTTCCTGGTAAAATCGAGGATATCAAGACTGCAGTTATCAGTGCCAAAGCGCTCTTGGCAGAAAACAAGATCCAAGAGGCTAGACGCATTCTCGATACACTGCGCAGCGAAATCGATCTGAAGATCATCAATCTGCCGCTAGCTTCCTACCCTGCTGCTTTGAAACTGGCGGCCAAGTTCTTGCACGAAGGTCGTATCGATGAGGCCAAGAACGTGCTCAATCAAGCGCTGGCAACTTTCGTGGAAGTGGATGTGATCACACCTATTCCACTCCTGCAAGCGATCCATTTAGTAGAGGTGGCCAAGGATGAGGCCAAAAAGGATAAAAAAGCGGCTCTGGAACTACTCAAACAGGCAAAATATGACCTCAAAAAGGCTGAAGCGCTTGGCTATACCAGCGATTCGGACACCACATACAAGATGCTCGAAGATATGATTGAAAAAGTGGAAAAAGAGGTCAAAGGCAAAAACAAGGCTGAAAAACTCTTTGAAGAGTTGATAGCAAAACTCAAAGAGTTCAAAGAAAAAGCCATCAAAACACTCAACAAATAAGGAGAGAAAAATGGCAGTGATAGGATTTCACAAACTCGAAGAGCTTTTTCGAAGGGGTGCTAGCCTCGATATCAAAAAGGGACACGCAAAAGAGGTGACGGATATCGTGGAGCAAAAGCTCTACGACCTGCTTCTCATGGGACAAAAAGCGGCCAAGTACAACGGCCGTGACGTTATCTGGAAGTATGACCTGCCCATCACCAAAGGGCTCGAAGAGACGATTAATGAGTTCAAAAAGCTCGAGCAAGAGCTGGAACTCCAAGACATTCTCGATCGCCTTGCCACCCATCCGCCGCTTTTGGAACTGGAGGCTGAACTGGAAAAGGCGCTGCCTGAGATTGTCGGCGGCTTGACGCTTGTGCTTGCTCGTATCATGAAAAAGATAGATGAAGAGAACCGTGCCGTAAGCCATGAACTCATCGAGCGAGCCAAGGAGATCATGGATCTCACACTCTAAAAGGAGCTCGTTATGGTAGGGTATCAATCGTATCTGAAGGATAAAAACAGAGAGTTTTTGGAAAAATTTTCCAAACATTCCAAAATCGCGGGAGTCATCTTCCTCCTGCTGGGTCTGGTGGGAATTTTCTATCCCGTGGTAATGAGCCTCACCACCGCCTATTTCGTGGCGTTTCTGTTTTTGCTCAGCGGCTTTATGATCGCTTTTCACACCTATAATACCGACAAGAAAGATTGGCTGGGATGGCTCAAAGCCTTCCTCTATTTGCTCACCGGTATTCTCGTGACTATCTATCCGATTCCGGGAGTTGCGGCGCTAGGTATCATCCTGGCTGTCTACTTTTTTATGGATGGGTTTGCCTCCTTTGCGCTGGCCGGACAGCTCAAAGGACAAAAGTACAACTGGCTTATCGTCATTAACGCTATACTTTCTATTATTTTGGGTGTGATTTTTCTTGTCTACTGGCCTTTTGGGTCGCTGGTGCTTGTGGGGCTGTTTGTGGGGATTAGCCTCTTTTTTGACGGTATCGTGCTTCTTACGATGAGCTCAGCCATCAAAAAACTCGAAAACTCCGAAGACTCTTCACAAGATTCTTCACAAGCATAAAGGCTACGGCCTTTATGCTCCTGCGACAAAAGTAGCAGAAAATCTATCCCGCTTTCTATAAAATCTGCAAAAAATCACAAAGGAGCATCTATGGTCATCAAAAAAGAGGCAGCAAAAATTCTTTTGGCGCTACACAAAAGCGACGACAAAACTATCGATGTAGCTAAACTCAATGCCGAAGCGGTAGAAGAGCTCAACCTCGGTGGGCTTGTGCGTTTTCCCATCCCAGCCAAAATCGAGCTCACATACAGCGGTGCGCAGGTAGCCGATGTACTGGCACGCGTGGAGGAGAAAATCGAAAAGATAGAGGATTGGAAAGAGAACTTCAAGTGGGTCAGCAGCGAAGTGATCGCTATGATCGATGCCGCTATCAAAGGCAAGAACAAAACCACGAAAGTGACCCAAGAGGAGCTATCAAAGCGCGGTTTCGCCGATGAAAAAGGCGAACTCACCCAAGAAGCCCTCGATCTTTTCAACGCCTATGCCATCACGGAGCCCGAGCTCGTTATCGATGCCAAGCTTGCCGAATATATCCGCAAATCCCCTATGGGTCCGACGGATGCACACTACCTGCCGATAGAGGGTAACAATAAAGACCTGCTCGAAGCGATGCGCCTCATTGCCTATAGCGTGCCGCACGGTGATTACTTCACCTTCACCGAGCTTGGACAGGCAGTCAAAGAGACGCTGACACTCGGTGGCTGGGCCAGTGAAGGTAGCGTGCTCGATATCTCTATCCTCGAGTCCATCGCACGCGTAGCGGACGGCGAAGAGGTGGATGTAGATACACTCGTGCAGCTGGAGGCTCTGGGGTATGTGAGCGATGTGGACACCCTCACCAAAGCCGGTGAAAAGGCATTGGAGGTCTATCGTATCTTCAAAGATAAAACCGAAAGAGAGCTGAGATCCTTCGCGATAGAAAAAGAAGAAGTTGAAACCCTCAAGACCATCCAAAAAATCTGGGAAGAAAAGTACACCTCCAATCCCGAAGAGACGGCCAATTTTGAGGAGATCAAAAAAGAGCTTGTCGATCGCAAAGTGCGCGAATACAAAAAAATCATCGAAAAGTATGGCCGCAGACTCGACGAGATGCCGGCCAAAAAACAAGAGATCGCCAAGAAGTTCGGTGAAGCCAAAGATATGGTCAAGTGGTTTGAGGAAAACTTCGATCTGCGCGCATATCTTTATAGCCTCGAAGCTTTTGGGCTCATCAAAGAGGGTGTGGATAGCAAAGGACGCGCGGTTTACTACGTCACCGATGCGGGACAGCGTGTCATCGAAGACCAAGCGGATGAGCGCGCTATCCACTCTTGGAGCGTGAAAACCCTCACTATCAGCAACAAAATCTTTAGCTCGCCCAATCGCGAGTGGGTGCTTGAAGCGCGCAAAGAGAGAATACTTGGCACCTACGAGCCAAGCAAATCTGGGCTGCTCTATGAAGAGCTTGCTAATGGCCAAAAACTGCCCTTTATGACGCGCTATGAGATGGATATTTTCAAAATCATTCCAGACCGTGGAATTGCATGCGAAGAGGTGGATGTGGATACACTCGTGCAGCTCGAAGCTTTGGGGTATGTGAGCGATGTGGATACCCTCACCAAAGCCGGTGAAAAGGCATTGGAGGTCTATCGTATCTTCAAAGATAAAACCGAAAGAGAGCTGAGATCCTTCGCGATAGAA
>WGBB01000086.1 GCA_015494505.1 Nitratiruptor sp.
AAGCCCAGTCTACCGTCACGGCTATTCGCAGCGGCATTCAGGTACAAAAAAACAAAAACGTGCTTTTAGGCAAATCTCCCTATCCTTCGACTCTCGATACGAGTACCGGGCTTTTTGGCAAGGTACTTCCAAATCCCGTTACACCGAATGCTACAAACGGCTGGCAAAAGGTTTCGGGTACTCCGAATCGGTATAAATTCAATTTCAACGGACAGGCCATCTACTTCGACTACAACGCTTCGAGCGGGCGATTTGACTGTAACGCCAATCTCACTCCCAACAACCTGTGCAACAACTTTTAATGTATTATGAAGTAGCAATACCGGGATATCCACGAAGTTTTATCTACCAAAGCGACGAAGCGCATGCAGCGGGACGCGTGGTGCGTGTGCAGCTGCATAGACGTCCCAAAGAGGGAGTCATCCTCCAGGAGGTAGACAAACCATCCTTTACGTGCCTCGCTATCGAAGAGTCTACACCCTTCTACTATAGCTCCGAGCAACTCTCCATCGCTCGTTTCATCGCGCGCTACTATGTCTGCGCTATAGGTGAGGCTTTAGGGCTCTTCGCACCTTTTGAGGAGCGAGAGCAACAAGAGATAAACTACACACCTACGCCTTCTATCCTTACTCCCAAACAGCGTGAAGCACTAAAGTTTCTCAAATCCCACGACGTGGCGCTTCTTTTTGGCGAAACAGGCAGCGGAAAGACCGAAATCTATATCGAATACTTCAAAGAGATACTCTCCCAGGGCAAAGAGGCAATCTTTTTGATGCCCGAAATTTCGCTCACGCCGCAGATGGAAAAGCGCCTGCGCGCGGTTTTTGGGGACCTGGTGGTGATGTGGCACAGTAAGCTCACTAAAAAGCGGCGCAGCGAGGCACTGGAGAAGATACGAAGCGGCGAGGCCAAAATCGTGGCGGGTCCCAGAAGCGCACTCTTTTTACCGCTTAAAAACCTCGGCCTCATCGTGGTGGACGAAGAGCACGACGAGAGCTACAAAGCCCAAAACCGCCCCCGCATCAATGCCAAAGACGTCGCCATCTATATGGGCAAGCAGCTTGGCATCCCCGTGGTGCTGGGCAGTGCCACACCCAGCGTGACGAGCTTTCACCGTTTCGCTCAGATACGGCTGCCATCTTTTAGCGGTGCGAAAAAAGAGTTCATCTACGATAGCGGCAGTGGGCTCTCCCAAACGGTGCTAGCAAATATACGTGAAGTTTTGGAGCGGGGCAAACAGGCGCTCATCTTTATGCCCACGCGAGCCCACTTTAAATACCTCGTGTGTCAAGAGTGCGGCGAGGCGGTGCAGTGCCCATTTTGCGACGTGGGGATGAGCGTGCATTTTGATAAGCGTGCACTCATGTGCCACTACTGCAACTTCACTGAAGCGATACCTGCGAAGTGTCCCTCCTGCGGTGCCGAAGCCCTCAGTGCCAAGCGCCACGGCACCAGTGAGATAGCCGCAGAGCTACGCGCGATTTTTCCTGATGCGCGCATTGAGAAGTTTGACCGCGATGAGATAACCACCCAAAAGCGTCTCGAAAAGCGCCTCGAAGCCTTCGCAAGGGGTGATATCGATATTCTGGTGGGCACCCAGATGCTCTCAAAAGGCCACGACTATCCCGATGTGGCTTTGGCGGTGATTATGGATATCGATTTTGTCCTAGCGATGGCGGACTTTCGCTCTCGTGAGCGGGCTGTCAGCCTCTTTTTGCAAATCGCCGGACGTGCCGGACGCAAAGAGGATGCGAAGGTTATCGTCCAGACCAAAAACCGTGACTTTTTCGATCGCTACCGCGATTACGAGCTCTTTTTGCGCGAAGAATTGGAGCTCAGACGTGGGCTCTATCCGCCCTTTATGCGCCTTGTGCAGCTGCTCTTTGCGCATAAAGACCAAAAAAGAGCACAAGCAGCGATGGAAGAGGTGCGGCAGTGTCTTACGCAATGTGCGGACATCGAGGTGGTGGGGAGCGGACCGGCTGCGATAGAGAAAATTGCCGGCAAATTTCGCTACCATATCTTGCTGCGCAGTCCTTCAGTTAAGAGCCTCCTGCAAGCGATTTATGCTTGCAAGAACGACCTGTGTGAAGTGGATATGGATCCCGTGAGTTTCGTGTGATATAATGATGTATATATGTGATGTAGGAGTG
>WGBB01000087.1 GCA_015494505.1 Nitratiruptor sp.
ACAAAGAGCAGACTTTCGGTGTGATGGCGGGGCGATTTTTTGACGATGCAGCTTTCGATGCCAAAGAGTATGATATCTATGCTAGTCTCACGCTTCCCTATGGAATAGAAGCGGAGCTTGTGTATGCAAAGATAGAAGAGAGTGAAGATCGCCATATAGCTCGCTGTATCATAAAAAGGAGCTTTTGATGAAGCTATCCCAAATGCGCATAGGCCAAAGCGCCGTGATCAGAAAAGTGCGAGCCCAAGAGCCCATCAAAGGAAGGCTCTTTGCGATGGGAATCGCAAAAGGCAATCGCATCAAGCTTCTCGATCATACCCTCAAAAAAGAGACTTTCGAGGTGGATGTGGAAAGTACGCGCGTAGCTCTTCGCAAGGAGGAAGCGGACGCGATAGAAGTGGAGAGTGACGATGAAAAAGATTAGAGCCGTCATGGTAGGGCAGCCCAACGTGGGCAAGTCCTCCATTATCAATGCCCTCACAAACGCGCGATTGCACGTGGGCAATTTCGCAGGCGTAACGGTTGAAAAAAAAGAGGTCACACTCACATACAAAGAGTATGACATCGATATCGTGGATCTGCCAGGTATCTACTCTCTCAATGCCTACACCCCCGAAGAGCAGGTGAGCAAAAACTATCTTCTCAACGAATCCTATGACATCATCATCAACGTAGTGGATGCTAATGTCTTGCAGCGCAATCTCATTCTTACGCTGCAGCTTTTGGATATGAACCCAAAGATGATCCTCGTGGTCAATATGATCGATGAGGTGGAAAAGCAAGGGGGCCGGATCGATGCGGTGAAACTGGCCGAACTTATTGGCCGTCCCGTCATTTTGGCATCGGCCAAAGAGAAGCGAGGAATCGACGATATCATCGACATACTCGTAGACGAATACGAGCGTCCCGATGTGGAGCGCAAAATCTACTACGACGAGCGCATCGAGGAGGAGATCGAGGCTCTCAGCTCAATATTGATGAAGTCGCCAAAATTCGTCAGCCCCGATATGGCACGCTTTTTCGTGGTGCGTCTATTCGAAAAAGACCCCGATATCTACAAAATCGTTCACGATCTGCCCATTTTTTTGGAGTTTCACGAGGCTCTAGGCAAGAGTATGCACCGCTTGCAGCTCGAATTTGATGAAGAGAGTGTGGCAGATATTCTTTCAAATGAGCGCAACGCCATCGCCAAATCGCTGGTGATGCAGTGTATGCAAGCGCCCAATAAAGAGAGCCTGACGGATAAGATCGATAAAATCCTTATTCATCCCGTCTTTGGTTTGCCGATATTTCTCTTTTTTATGTGGGCGCTCTTTCAGCTCACTTTCGAGATAGGTTCGCTTCCCGTGGACTATCTCGACGCCACTTTTACCAACTTCGCCAACTGGCTCAAGCAGATTCTTCCACCCGGCGATATCAACGCCATCATAACCGACGGTATCGTACCGGCAGTGGGATCGGTGATTATGTTCTTGCCCAATATCTTGATCCTCTTTTTGGGAATAAATTTGCTCGAACAGACCGGCTATATGGCCAGGGCCGCCTTTTTGCTCGACGGCTTTTTGAAAAAGTTCGGCCTCCAGGGCAAGGCCTTCATACCTCTGGTGAGCGGTTTTGGATGTACGGTGCCTGCCTATATGGCTGCGCGCACCCTCAAAAATCCCAAAGACCGTCTCATTACGATGCTGGTGCTGGGATTTATGAACTGTAGCGCCAGACTTCCAGTCTACGTGCTGCTCATCGCCGCCTTTTTTCCCACCACCAATGCGGGCAACGTACTTTTTGCCATCTATATCAGCGGTGCGATTTTGGGGCTCATCGTGGCAAAAATCCTTCGCATCGTCCTTTTTAAGGGCGAGCCGGAGCCGTTTGTGATGGAGATGCCGCCCTATCGCTTCCCCTCTCTTAAAGCCCTCGGGATGGAGCTGTGGCTCAAAGCGAAGCTCTTTTTGAAAAAGGCGGGCACATTCATAGCGGGTGCCGCGATGATTATCTGGTTTTTGAGCAACTATCCGCACAATCCCCAGCTTATCAAGCAGTATGAGCAAAAAATCGCACAGGCACAGACAAAAGAGCAAAAAGTAGCCCTCCAAAACGAGCTGGCTGCGAAAAATCTCGAATACAGTTTCATTGGTCGCATCGGCAAGACCATCGAGCCCGTTTTTGCGCCTCTTGGGTTTGACTGGCGCCTCAGCGTAGCCACTATCAGCGGTCTGGCGGCAAAAGAGGTGGTGGTCTCTACCTTGGCCACTCTCTATGCAGTGGGCGAAGCCGATGAGAAGAGCTCCACATTGATAGAGCGTCTGCGACAAAACATCGATTTTAAAACGGCAATAGCACTCATTGTTATTATAATGATATACAGCCCCTGCGTGGCGGCTATGAGTACATTCTATGCCGAGGTGCCCCAATGG
>WGBB01000088.1 GCA_015494505.1 Nitratiruptor sp.
GCGATGGAACCCTCTTTAGTGATGTGGCCGATGATGAAGATGGGCAGCTTTTTAGCTTTTGCGATGCGCATCAGTTCGAAGGTTACGGCTTTTACCTGGCTGACCGTGCCCGGAGCAGAGGGAATCTCTTCGGAGTAGATAGTCTGGATCGAGTCGATGACCAGGAGCTCATAGGGCTCTTTTTCCAGCTCGGCCACGATGTTTTCTAGCACGAGCTCGTTACAAAGATAGAGATTTTCGCTATTGGCATCTATACGGTTGGCGCGCAGCTTTATCTGTCCGGCGGACTCTTCAGCGCTGACATAGAGTACCTTTTTGCCGGCGCGTGCGAGATTGGCGCAGACTTTGAGAAGCAGCGTCGATTTGCCCACGCCGGGGCTACCGCCCACGAGCACCAGCGAGCCCTCTACGAGTCCACCACCGAGTACCAGGTCCAGCTCGTCGATACCTGTGCTTATGCGCTCTACTTGGTCTTCTTGGACTGCAGTGATGGGTGTGACGCTAGTGGATGTGCCGCTTTTTTTGATGCGCTCCATCACCTCCAAGTCTTTGGCCTTGACTTCGATGAAGCTCTCCCAAGCACCGCAATTGGTGCATTTACCCAGCCATTTGGTGCTTTGGTATCCGCAGGCTTGGCACTCATATATCTGCTTTTTCTTGGCCATTCCTATCCTTGGAGCATCTCGATGATGCTTTTGTTTAGGACTATGCCGAGGATATAGCGCCACACCACGATGGTGCCCACCATCAGCACCATATACAAAAGTACTAAAAACTTATGCTGGCCAAAGTCGAAATTTTCGTAGCGAAAGCGCATCGCCAAAAATCCCACGTAAAAAAAGATAATAATAAAAACGCCTATCCAAAAGATGAGCTCCGGGCTATTCGAATATCGCATCGAGTATCGTATCCACATATTCGTTGGGATCGAAGGGCACGAGGTCCTCCATCTTCTCGCCCGTGCCTACATAGAGTATCGGCAGTCCCAGTTCGTGGGAGATGCTTAGCAGCGCTCCCCCTTTGGCGGTGCCGTCAAGCTTGGTGACGATGATGCCGTCGACGCCTACTATTTCATTGAAAGCTTTGGCTTGATTGATGGCGCTGTTGCCCTGTGTGCCGTCGATGACCAGGAGTTTTCGGTGCGGTGCACCCTCCATTGCTTTGTTGCAGACGCGCACGATCTTTTTGAGCTCTTCGGCGAGATTGCTCTGGGTGTGCAGCCGCCCGGCGGTATCGATGAGGACCACATCGATATCTTTGGCTTTGGCCTTTTGGATGGTGTCGTAGGCTACGGCGCTAGGGTCGTGCCC
Organism: Nitratiruptor sp.; assembly: GCA_015494505.1. GTDB lineage: Bacteria > Campylobacterota > Campylobacteria > Campylobacterales > Nitratiruptoraceae > Nitratiruptor. The sequence continues at coordinate 1,311 of WGBB01000088.1, forward strand.
CTGCTTTGTAGCAACGATGGGGACATCGAGTTTTTGCGCCCAGCGTGTGAGCTGCTCGATAGCTGCGGCGCGAAAGGTGTCGCCGGCTCCCAGTATCACGCTCTTGCCCTCTTGTTTGTAACGGTAGGCGAGTTTGGCGATGGTAGTGGTCTTGCCGGCACCGTTGACGCCGATGATGAGCTCCACGAAAGGCTTGACGTCTGGCAGTTGGAGTGAAACGGGGCGAAAGAGAAAGAGCAGTTCGTTTTTGAGTGCGACGCGATTGACCTTCGATGGCAAGGATGCCACGATCTTTTCGACCAGGTCATACTCTACGTCCGCTTCGATGAGTATCTCTTCTATCTCTTCGGGGGTGGCGTATTTTTTCTTTTTTTCTACGTTCTCTTCGATATTGTCGACGGTTTTTTTGAGCGCTCGTTTGATAAATCCGAACATCTACTCTCCTAAGGCGTTTTTGATATCGCTCTCTATCATCTCGTAAGGCGCGGCTCCGAGATAGTGGATATAGTATTTGCCGTCCACATACATTACCACAAGCGGTATCGGCATATTACGGGTACTGATATGCAGCTGCGCATAGATATTTTTGGCAAGCTTGTTATTTTCGTCATAATTTGTGGAGACGAAAAACTCCACACCCTCGAGAGTGAGAAACTTCTCTATATCGTCGGGTTTGTCTAGGAGTATACCGAAAATCTGCACATTATCTTTATATTTTGCTTTCACTTTTGTTAGCTCCGGTGCTTCGGCCTTGCACGAAGGGCACCAGGTGGTGAAGAAAAAGAGCATCGTTATCTTCTTGCTCACATTCGTTTCCAAGCTCTTGTCCTCGATATGCAGGCGCACCTCTTTACCGTCGATATTTTTTAATATGAAATCTTTTTGCACAGGTTTGGCGGCCTCTATCGGTTTGGCCGGAGTGGAGCGGTTGGTTTCACCCTTTTTGGTCTCTTTTTTCTCACATCCTGTTATAATAAGCGCAAACGCCAACAAAAGTGCCAATCTTTTCAAAGCGTTCCTTTTTTTTCTTTCGATTATATGCAAAGAAGGCTTAAAATTGGGTTGTGACAAAAAACGTTTTCGCAAACTCTGTTTAGAGCGGCTCCAAAAAGCCAACGCCTTGCAGGGTAAGAAGGTGGCGCAAACCCTGGAGCGCATATTAGAGCTTACGGCGGCTCGTCGTGTGCTGCTCTTCGTCCCCTTGGGGCACGAGCCAGATATTAGACCACTATTTAGAAAGCGCCATAGATTTGAGATATTTGTGCCCTTTATGCAAGGACAAAGCTTTAAGATGGTAAAATTGAGGCTGCCTTTAGAGACGAAAAAATTCAATATCAAAGAGCCTAAAAACTCTTTTTACGAAGCAAAAATCGATATAGCTGTGGTTCCCGTCCTCGGGGTAGACGGGGACTTTCGTAGAGTCGGATTCGGAAAAGGGATGTACGATAGATTCTTTGCTGCTCTATCGTATCGTCCCTTCGTGATATTCGTCCAAAATCGAGAATGTTTAACCTCACACGTCATCACCGATAGCTACGACGTTCGAGGCGATATGCTCATTACCCCGCGAAAAATCGTTATAAGAGGGGATAGTTATGTGGGTAGAGTTATTGGTAGGAAGCTCTGCCGCGATAATAAGCGGTGCTGCCGGATATATCGCGGCCAAAAGATTCGAAAAAGATAAATTTAAAATCTATGAAGAACAGGCTAAAGCCAAAGCCAAAGCGATCGAGCACGAAGCGCAGATAGTCCTCAAAAACGCCCAAGTCAAAGCGCAAGAGGCAGAAATAGCAGCGCGCAAAGAGTACGAGCAAAAGCTTGAAGAGCTCAAACGCGAATATGAAGAACGCTTCAACGAGCTGATGGAGAAAGAGGCATCGCTCAAGCAGATGTTCAAAGATGAGCTCAAGCACATTACGCTCGAAAAGCAAGAGCTCAAAGCCGAGCGAGAGGAGATAAACAAGCTGCGCGATGAGTATGAAAAGCTCAAAGCGGAGTATCAAGAAAAGTATAACGAAGTGCTCGAAGCGCTCCAGGCGCAAGCGGGATTTACCACCGAAGAGGCGAAGCAGCTTATCTTGCAAAAAGTAGAGGAAGAGTCCCGTGCCGAGATAGCCAATATCGTGCGCAAATATGAGGAAGAAGCCAAGCGCGAAGCGAAACGCCGCGCTAACTACATCATCGCGCAGGCTACCACGCGCTATGCGGGAGAGTTCGCGGCCGAACGCCTCATAAATACCGTGAGTATCCCTAGCGACGATATCAAGGGTCGCATCATCGGTAAAGAGGGACGCAACATCAAAACCCTCGAGATGCTTCTGGGCGTAGATATCATCATCGACGATACGCCAAACGCTATCATCCTTAGCTCCTTCAATCTCTATCGCCGCGCCATCGCGACGCGCGTGATCGAACTTTTAGTCGAAGATGGGCGCATCCAGCCCGCTCGCATCGAGGAGATCTATGAAAAGGTCAAAGAGGAGTTCGATCAGCAGCTTCTCGAAGAGGGCGAAAACATCGTGATGGAGCTGGGGATCGGCCAGATCCATCCGGAGCTCGTCAAGCTCATCGGCCGCCTCAAATTTCGCGCCAGCTACGGCCAAAACGCGCTGGGACACTCGCTGGAAGTAGCGCACTTAGCGGGCATTATGGCAGCCGAGATGGGTGGCGACGAGGTGCTGGCCAAACGTGCCGGGCTCTTGCACGACATCGGTAAGGCTTTGACGCACGAATATAGCGGCAGTCACGTGGATTTGGGAGCCGATGTGTGCCGCCGCTACAAAGAGCCCGATGTGGTCATCAACGCCATCTATGCACACCACGGCCACGAAGAGCCCAAATCCATCGAAGCGGCTGCGGTATGCGCGGCAGATACTCTCAGTGCCGCACGTCCAGGCGCGCGCCGCGAAGTCCTCGAGGCCTTCCTCAAGCGCGTGCAGTCCATCGAAGAGATCGCTCTTTCAAAACCCGGCGTCAAGAAAGCCTACGCCATCAATGCAGGCCGTGAAGTGCGCGTGATAGTCAATGCAGAGCTCATTAGCGACAACGAAGCGGTGCTTTTGGCCAAAGAGATAGCCAAAGAGATAGAAAGCGGCGTGCAGTATCCAGGAGAGATCAAAGTCAACGTCATTCGCGAGCAGCGAGCGATAGAGTTCGCTCGCTAGTCGTTGTGGGGCGAGTCGTCGTAGGGATCGAGGTGGATGGTGATATGCCAGTTGGAAGAGGGATCGAGTTTTTTGATCTCCTCTTCGATGGTGTCGGAGACTCTGTGGGCATCCATCAGTGAGATTTCCGGCGTAAAAACTACGTGTACGTCCACGAAGTTCGTATCACCGCTGCGGCGGGTTTTGAGGTAGTGAAAGCCGGTGACTTCGGGTTGAGCGGTGATGACCTTTTTGATTCCCTCCACGATCTCTTCATCGAGAGCCACATCCAGCAGCATCAGTGTGCCCTCTTTGATCAGCTCGTATGCTTCCTTGATGATATAGACGGCTATAGCGATACCGAAAACCCCGTCGATCCAGTCCCATCCCGTGAAGTAGACCACAGCCAGCGATGCCAAAACGGCGGAGTTAGAAAAGAGGTCCGTTTTGTAGTGCAGGGCGTCGGATTTGACCACCATATTGTTTGTCTTTTTGGCTACGTAATTCAGATAGAGCACGAGAGCGCCCGTGAGGATGATGGAGATTACCATCACGCCGATGGAGCTGCCTAGATACTCGATCTGACGCTTTTCGATGATATTCATTAGGCCCTTATAGAAGATAAAGAGCCCCGAGATTGTGATCACCGTACCCTCTATCACCGCCGCTAAAGCTTCGATCTTACCCAAGCCGTAGTTGAATTTTTCGGTGGGAGCTTTTTCTGCTTTTGAGATAGCGAAGTAGTTAAACATCGAGACGGCGATATCAAGGATAGAGTCTATCGCACTTGCGAGCACGGCTGCCGATCCGCTAAGAATTCCCACCACCAGCTTTATGATCACAAGCACCGTAGCGACGAGGCTAGCTACGACGGTAGCACTCTTTTGCAGACTCATTGCTTTCCTTTGGAAAATTTTGCGGATTGTAGCGAAATCTCCCTTAAAATCGTATCGATATGGCGCTCTATGAGATGGCTGTTTTGTGCGCACGCATCGGGCGAGAAGGTATCGCTGACGATTTTATAGACTATACATGGGAGTTTGAAACGATTCGCCACGGCGATGACGGCGCTTGCCTCCATATCGGCCAGTGTGCCTAGCTTTTTAGTAGCGGGCTTTGGGAGTGTGGTGCAGGCGGCATTTGGCAGGTGCTCCGATTTTGGAAGATGATAGACCTTGTGGCTGCAAGCATCTATCACTTTGGAGATGTTGTAGAGCTTGCCGATTTCATTTCCGGCTGCGTAGCCGATATTGCACAGAGGCTCTTCTTTTTGCCCCAGCGCATAGCCGCAAACCGCCGCTGCCATGACGGTCCCGATGCCTGTGACGAGGAGTCTATGCTCGTTGTTCGCAAAGAGCGAGTAGGGAGCACTAGCAGCTCTTTGCATCTTCAGCGCTTCGATGATGGGCGCTGCTTCCGTTTTCGTAGCACATACTATAAGCATTTACGACCTTTGCTACAATTATGATGCGAGATGTTGGAGCTATTGTATCACTTCTTGGAGGAGAAATGGTACCTATTAGCGAAAGCATCTTGGCGGATGAAAAGATTTTGAGACTCGATTTCGATAAAACCCTGATGCCTTCAGGCTATAGCGAACTGCCGTTTCTCTATGAGCCGGGTGCGGCGGATGTGAAGCTATGCCAAGCCATCATCGACTCCATCGACCGCGCCGAAGCATGTGAGGCTAGGATACAAAGCGGTTTCGATCAAAATGTACGTCATACCACGCTCCATCACCTTACGCCTCGAGCCAAAGAGCTCTACCTGGAAGTTTTAAGAGCTATGCTACCCAAAATCGAGCGCTTTTTTAGTGTCACGCTCACCTTTGCCACCGAGCCGCAGTTTTTGGAGTATGGCGTCGGCGGACACTATGCTTGTCACGCAGACAACGGTAGTTTACAAAAACGAGGAGAGGAGATTGTCGGCTTTCGCATCACCAAGCCCAGGCGTAAAGTCACTACACTACTTTTTTTGAATAGTTACGGGGAAGATTTTTTAGGTGGAGAGCTGGAGTTTTGCTATCTGCATCATAAGGAAGGGAGAAGTGTTCGCTTGCAGCCGCGCCGGGGCGATTTTTTAGCATTTCCTAGCCACGCACTCTTTATGCATCGCGTCCATCCAGTGACTCGCGGTGTGCGCTACACCATAGCCCAATGGCACGATATTATTTAAAACCTGACAACACCTCTTTGATAAACTGCCCCTTTTTGGGATGACGCAGCTTCTTTATCACGCTTACTTCTATCTGTCTTACGCGCTCTTTCGTGATTTTAAGCACTTGGGAGATTTCAGCGAGGGTATATTCACAGTTGCACTCTTTATGCGTATCGAGGAATTGGTTGACGATATATGCCGCTTCTCGCGTATCGGCATATTTTGTAAGTTCCATGAGTTTTTGAAGACATTTATCTTTTTGCATCCCCTCACCTTTTGGCAGGTTTGGGGAATTGTATCGAATACACGACGTAAAAACGTTGCAAAGAAAAGACTATTTTGCCTTTGGAATTTTACACGGCGAGGGGAACAAAGGGTTGCAAAACAACTGCTTGTTATGCGACCCTTTGTGACGGCAAGCGATATATACGAATCCTTTCATCGCTTGCGATGAAGTGATAAGTATTGAGCTGCCAGGTTACCTTAGAGCAAATTTTGCATTGTAAAGAAGATATTTCTTATATTCTACTGCTTGTTCAGTACATTTCGCTTTGTCGAATGTTAAGAAAAATAGAAACATCCTTAAGCTTCGAAGGTTATAAGCCCTCTTTTACCTCCATTTTTGCCGACTCTCTTATTCACGATATCTTCTCTGCAGTCGATTTTGTAAATCCATTGCAAATATGACCAAGTTGACCAACTATGGTATAATAGACCAAGAGTCTAGTATGGAGGTGGATGATGATCGTCAACATTTCCGAAGCGAAAGCGAATCTTTCTAAACTGATCGAGATGGTCTACAATGGAGAATCCGTGACTATAGCGAAAAATAATCTTCCTATCGTCGATCTCATCAAGCACGAACCAAAAGGTAAAAGAGTGTTGGGGATAGCCAAAGGTAAAGTAGAAATAAAAGAGGATTTAATGGGGGAGGATGAAGATATCGTGATGATGTTTTATGGAGAAAAGAGTGAAGATCATTCTTGATACGCACATATTTTTATGGGCTGTGGCAATGCCGGAGAGATTGACGAAGAGACAAAAAGAGATCATACAGAGGCGTTCCAATCAGATTTTCGTAAGTTCTGTGACGATTACGGAGATAATGATTAAAGCATCGATTGGAAAAATCATCATCGAATTTGATCCTGTAAAAGTCGCACAAGAGAGTGGATTCGATCTTTTAGAATATAGCTGTGAAGATGCTATGAAGCTAAATGAACTTCCTATGCACCACAAAGATCCCTTTGATAGGATGCTCATAGCGCAGGCGATGGAGCGAGGATTTTATATAATGAGTGTAGATGATTGTTTCAAAAGGTACGATTGTAAGCTGATTCGATGAAAAGTGTAAGTGTGGAAGCGATTCGCAAAGAGCGGGAATCTTGGCTACAGTGGAAAAACATCGCGCCGCTGCGAAAGATGCTGGAGACTCTGCCGCAGGTAGAGGCGCAGGTGGAGTTGGGCGATGTGGTGCGTATAGAAGCTGATGTGAGCGAAGAGGTGCGCCGGCAGGTGAAAGAGACCGCCTGGGCGATGCGGCCATGGCGCAAGGGACCTTTCGAGGTGCTAGGTACCTACATCGACAGCGAGTGGAAAAGCTATATTAAATACAATCTCCTCGAGCCCTTTATGGACTTGGAGGGCAAAGATGTGGCCGATATAGGCTGCAACAATGGCTACTATATGTTTCGCATGCTCTCGCAGCGGCCCAAAAGCCTCATGGGTTTCGACCCTTCACCGCTCTTTCGCACGCAGTTCGATTTCATTGATCATTTCGTGCGTAGCAGTATTACCTACGAGCTCCTCGGCGTAGAGCATCTGCCGCTTTATGGTAAGCGGTTCGATACCATCTTTTGCCTGGGGGTGATCTATCATCGCAGCGACCCCATCGCGATGCTCAAATGGCTAAAACAGGGGCTCAAAGAGGGCGGCGAGGTCTTTCTCGATACCTTCTACATCGAAGGAGATGAGCCGGTGGCTCTGTGTCCTGCACAGACCTACTCAAAGATAAAAAACGTCCACTTCGTCCCCACTATCTCAGCACTCCACAACTGGTGCCAAAAGGCCGGGTTCGGGCATTTCGAAGTGCTATCTACCAAGCCGACCACCTTCGAAGAGCAGCGCAAGACCGAGTGGATCGAGGGGCAAAGCCTCGAAGACTTCCTCGATCCCCAAGATCCCAGCAAAACTATCGAGGGCTATCCTGCACCCAGGAGAGTCTATGTGCGCCTAAGGAGGAAGTGATGCTACGAGGAATCCTGCTCGATATCGGCGGTGTGCTCTATGAGGGGAGCGAGCCAATACCGGGAGCTGTCGAAGCGTTGCAAAGGCTTAGGAAGCACTATCAAGTGCGTTTCTTGTCAAACACCAGCCGCCTACCGCCGGCTGCGCTCAAAGGGAAGCTTGAAAAGATGGGCTTTGAGGTGGAGGAGAGTCAGCTCTTTACGGCTCTGAGTGCCGCCAAGCTCTTTTTACAAAGCCAAAAGGCGCGCGCCTATGTGATAGGCACCGACGAAGCGAAGGAGTATTTCGAAGATCTCGAGGGTGAGGAGCGTTATGTATTAG
>WGBB01000089.1 GCA_015494505.1 Nitratiruptor sp.
AAGTAAGCCTCTAATACTCTTGCGCTTTGCGCACCATCCTTTCGAAATACTTCTTTGCCTTCTTCGCTTTTGCGTAATCTTCCATAAAATAGATGAGTTCATAGTTGCGCTTAAAGGCGCTATTGGACCAGTTGGCCGAACCAAAGACGAGGCGCTTGCCGTCGATTATGGCCAGCTTTATATGCATTTTGCCGTAAAATTCCCCGTGCTTGGAATATTTCCCTCTTATCGTATAGATAGCGATATTTTTGTATTTGGCCAGATAGCCCATCTGAGAGTAGCGGTCTTTCGTATTTTGTTCTTCATCCAAAAGCAGGCGAATACGCACGCCTCGTTTAGCTGCGTTTTTGAGGTGTGTGGCTATTTTTTTGTTGGTAAAGCTGTACATCGCCACGTCGAGGGTGCTATGGGCTTGGTCTATCCAGCGAAGGAGCTGCGATTTGGCCTTTTGTGCTTCAAAAGGCATAAAATAGAGCTCATCGGCTAACAAAGCGGCGATGAATAGCGATAATAGAAGAAACTTTTTCACAACGTCCCTTTAGTAGAATTTGACGCCGAAACATTATAAAATAAAAAAAAGCGAAATGGGAGAGAGTTATGCGTCTGTTGCTTATTAACAAAAACCCCGTAGTCTCACGCATGATGCAAATGAGCGTACCTAAAGCCGGCTTCGATATCGAGGAGTGTGACAACGTGTACGACCTCCCCACCGGTACGTATGAAGTGGTGGTTATCGATGATGAGATGTACGATGAAAACTTCATGCACGATATCAAACAGCATGTGAAGTTTCGTCAGCTGGGGCTCATCAGTGCATCCCACACGGCTGCGAGCGACGAGTTCGACTTCGTACTGACCAAACCTTTCTTACCCACAGATCTCATCGAAGTGCTGCGCACGGTCAAAACCAAAATAGAAGAGGCGCCTGCACAACAAGAAGAGAAAGAGCCTTTCGAAGAGCTACTGGATGAAAAGAGCGAGCCATTCGGTGAATTTATGAAAGAAGAGAGCGAAGAGTCGTTGGAGCATTTCGCCCAGGCCGCATCACAAGCACCCCTGGGAGAGAGCATCGTAGAAGTGGAAGAGAGTGTAGAGGAATCACCTTTTGTGGAAAAAATCGAAGAGCCGGGTGATGTGCTCGATAAGAGTGAGCTGGAAAAGGTCTCCGAGCTTCTCCAGGAGACCGAAGAGAAGGACGAACTCGACGATATCCTCGCCCATGCCCCAAAAATAGAGCCTATCTCTTTGATCGATGATGAGCGCACTCCCGATATCGAGCGTACGCCCCAGCCCATTTCGCTCCTAGATGAAAATGAGGAGTTTGGCACAAAAGAGCCGGAGAGCGATGTAATCGAAGAGATCACCGCTCCTGCCGAGGAGGAAGAGGAGTCTGAAGAAATTTTGGATAAACTTGTCGAGCCTGCAGAAGAGTCGCAAGAGAACGTAGCTACGCAATCACAAGAGCGTGAACCCGAACTAGAAGAGCCGCAAGCACCTACTGCCCCTATACCTGAGGAGAGCACCGCGCGAATAAGAACCGCTACCAACGAAGAGGCCAAGAAGATCACCGTCGAAGACGTGCTCAAAAATCTCTCCATAGAAGATCTGCGCAAACTTCTCGATGGTGCTAAGATCGACATCACCATCACCATCAGCTACCCAGAGGATAGAGATGTTTAAAAAGGGAGCGCTACTGGTGCTCTCCGGTCCCAGTGGAGCCGGCAAGAGCACGCTTATTAAGACCGTTTTGTCCCATTTTGAAGATGTCTACTTTAGCATTTCCACCACCACACGCCCCAAACGTGTCGGCGAAGTAGAGGGGCGCGACTACTACTTCGTGACTAAAGAGGAGTTCGAAAAGGATATCGAAGCGGGGATGTTTTTGGAGTGGGCCAATGTGCACGGCAACTACTACGGCACATCCTTGCGTCCCGTTCTCGAGGCTTTGGACGAGGGAAAACTGGTGCTTTTCGATATCGATGTACAAGGTTTTTACTCTATCAAAAAGAGCGCTCTGGCATCGCTGATGACGTCGGTTTTCGTGACCACTCCTACTATGCAGGAGCTGCGCAAAAGGTTGGAAGCCAGAGGTACCGATAGTGAGCTGGTGATCCAGGAGCGCCTCAAAAACGCTCTCGTGGAGATGGCCCATATGAAAGAGTATGACTACATCATCATCAACGAAGAACTCGAAAAAGCCAAAGAGCAAATCCTCCACCTCGCCCATACCGCACGTCTCAAACGCCACAAAGATGAGATAGAAGCGTTTATAAAATATTGGCAAAGTCACTGAGTATAATGGCATATTAAGCAAATTTGAGTATTATTTTATGTAATAAAGCCAAAGGAGATGCAATGGGTATGCCTAGTATGCCGGAACTACTCGTGATCCTGGCGATCGTAGTTTTGCTTTTTGGTGCCAAGAAGATTCCGGAGCTTGCCAAGGGTCTGGGAAGCGGTATCAAAAACTTCAAAAAAGCGATGCGTGAGGATGAAGAGGAAGAGAGTGCAAGCGCTCCCAAAAAAGAGATAGAGCAAAAAGAGCAGACTGCCACTACTACCGAAACGAAATCTACGGAAACTACAAACGCATAAAGGGGCTCTTGCCTCTTTATAAAGGAAAGCCTTGAGAAAACGCGTTCAAGCCGAACTGCAAAAACACCTCGACAGACCCATAGTCCTCGAAAAACCAAAAGACAAAAACTTCGGCCACTATGCCACACCGATAGCCTTCGCGATGGCCAAGGAGCTGCGCAAAAGTCCCATGCTCATCGCGGATGAACTGGCCAAGAGCTTCGCATCTTCACCTATTTTCGAAAAGGTGGAGCCTGTCAAAGGGTATGTCAACTTCAAGCTCAGCGAATCCTTCCTCGACGAATATGCCACCTGGGCTCTCAAAAATGAGGAGCGTTTCGGCGCAGACGAGCAGGGCGAGAGGATTTTGCTCGAATTTGTCAGCGCCAATCCTACGGGACCTTTGCATATCGGTCATGCCAGAGGTGCCGTCATTGGAGAAGCGTTAGCACGCATCGGCCGTCACCTGGGCAACGAGATCCTCAAAGAGTACTACATCAACGACGCCGGCAATCAGATTTACTTGCTGGGTCTTTCCATTTATCTCGCCGCCCGTGAGCATTTGGGACTGCCTGTAGAGTGGCCCGATGAGTACTATCGCGGCGAATATATCAAAGACCTCGCCAAAGAGGCGATAGAGCATTTCGGTGGCCAGCGTTTCGAGGATGAAGCCCTCATCGATGAGCTGAGCACTTGGGGCAAAGACCGGATGATGGATCTCATCCGCTCCAATCTCGCGGACGTGGGCATCGAATTCGATAACTTCGTGAGCGAAAAGTCCCTCTATGCCAGATGGGATGAGGTGCTGAACATCTTGCGCGAAAAGGGTGCGGTCTATGAAAAAGAGGGCAAGGTGTGGCTACGCTCTACCGAATACGGCGATGAGAAGGACAGAGTGGTAGTACGTGAGGATGGGCGGCCTACGTATCTGGCAGGCGATATCATCTACCATTACGACAAGTTTCAGCGAGGGTATGAACGCTACATCAACATCTGGGGCGCCGACCATCACGGCTACATGGCACGCGTCAAGGCGGCCGTGAAGTTTTTGGGCTACGACCCCGACAAGCTTGAAATCATCCTAGCCCAAATGGTCTCGCTCCTCAAAGGCGGCGAACCCTATAAGATGAGCAAACGTGCCGGCAACTTCATCCTCATGAGCGAGGTAGTGGAGGAGATCGGAGCCGATGCACTGAAATTCATGTTTCTTAGCAAAAAGAGCGATACGCATCTGGAATTCGACGTGGATATGCTCAAGCGCGAAGATAGCTCCAACCCCGTCTACTACATCAACTACGCGCACGCACGCGTCCACTCGCTTCTGGCCAAAGCGGGTGCCAAGCCCCAAGACTATTTCGACGAATCCCTCACGGGGCTCGTGGAGGATGCAAAGGATCTGCTCTTTAATGCGCTGCTTTTGCCCGAAATCATCGAAGATGCTTTTGCCAAGCGCGAGCTGCAACGTGTGACGGATTACCTTAAAGCGCTGGCTGCGGAGTTTCATAGCTTTTACAACAAGCATAAAGTACTCGGCACCGAAAACGAGCGCAAATACATCAAACTCTTTTTGGTGGTAGCGCTTTCTATCCGCGTGGGACTGGGACTCCTCGGTGTAGAAGCGAAAAAAAGGATGTAAATGGATATCAACCAAAGAGCCGAACGTATCAAAAAAGAGCTCGAAGACAAAAAAGGCGAAGCGGTCGAGATCGTAGATATGAGCGATAGTGACTACTTCGTCGATCGCGTGGTGATCGCCACGTCGCTGAGCGACAAGCATACCGCGGCGCTGCTCGATCACCTCAAAACCCGTCTCAAGCCCGAGGGCGAAGAGTTCTTGAAAGTCCAGGAAGGCGATGAGTGGATCGTCATCGACTTGGGCGATATCCTCGTGCATATCATGACCGAAGCCTACCGCCAAAAGTATAAAATCGAGGAGTTTCTGCGCGATCTCATCGCCGATAAAAATCGATAATCTCCCTTGCCATGATAGGCGGCAGATAGCGTCTAATAGGGTGTGCGCGCAGCTGGGTAGAGCTGATAGGCACTCGCACCCGCAGCTGCCGAAACTTCGTGCGCTGCCCATATCCTGGACGCGTCGCCACCACGAACTCCACCTCTTTTCGTAGCCTTCTATAGTTTTTCCACTTTTTAAGACCTGAGAGATTGTCGCTGCCGATGATGTAGTAGATCTTTTGGGGAGCGTAGCGGCGCTTGATGTACTCCACATCCTCTATGGCATAGGTCTGACGTCCACGCCGTATTTCAAAATCGCTCACCACTACCTTTGGCCAAGATAGGAAGATTTTGCGTAGCCACCTGTAGCGCAGGTGCGGCGGTGCGGCGAAACGATCTTTGAAGGGATTGAGATAGGTAGGGATGACAATGAGCAGGTCGACAGGCAATTTGCGCAAAGCCTCGCGCACGACGGCCACATGTCCCTTGTGGGGCGGATCGAAACTCCCTCCAAAGATCGCTACTCGCATCCTCTCTCCTTTTAACCAAAATTATAGCTACATTGGGATAAAATGTGTCAAAATTTTTGAGGATGGTGGATGGAGATTCGTCTAGCGATCAACGGTTTTGGCCGTATCGGACGTGCCGTGGTGCGCAATGCCTGCAAGCGAGGAGACTTCGCTATTACGGCTATCAACGATCTGATGAGCATCGAGATGATGGCCTATCTGCTCAAGCACGACTCCGTGCACGGGACGTTCGACGAGGAGGTGCGCATTCTCGATGATAGCACGCTTCAAATCGGCAAGCACCGCGTCGCTATCTCTCACTGTGACAACCCATCTGCCATTGAAGCGCCTGAAGCTGATGTGGCCATCGAAGCGACGGGGAAGTTTTTGCGCTCCGACCTGGCTGCGGGTCATCGCAACTATGCCAAAAAGGTGATCATATCCGCTCCTGCGGTGGATGATACTCCTACCTTCGTCTACGGTGTCAATCATATCGAGTACAAAGGTGAGTCCATCATCTCAAACGCCAGCTGCACCACCAACTGCCTCGCACCCATCGCCAAGCTCGTGGATGAGCATTACGGCATCCAAAAGGGGCTGATGACCACGGTGCACAGCTACACCATCGACCAAAACCTCCTCGATAGCGATCACAAGCGTGAAATCCGCCGCTCCCGCGCAGCGGCCGTCAATCTCGTGCCCACCACCACGGGGGCTGCTAGAGCGATCTTTAGGGTCTTGCCTTCGCTCAAAGGCAAGCTGGATGGACGGAGCGTGCGTGTGCCCGTAGCGGACGTATCGCTGATGGACCTCGATCTGGTTTTAGAGCGTGAAGCTTCCAAAGAGGAGCTCATAGCACTCTTCAAAGAGGCTGCCGCCACATCCATGCGAGGCGTATTGGCGGTGGATGAGGAGTATCGGGTATCCAGCGATTTTTTGGGTTCGTTCTACAGCTCCATCGTGGCGGCCGATCTTATCCAGAGTCTGGGGAATATGGTAAAAATCATGAGCTGGTACGATAATGAATGGGGCTATGCCAACAGGCTTTTAGATATGGCGAAGTACATCACAAAGGAGTAGTATGCACATAAAGTCTATCAAAGAACTCGATCTCGCTCCCGGAAGCAGCGTCTTTATCCGCTGCGACTTCAACGTCCCTCTCGATGAGTACGGCAACATCACCGACGACAGACGCATCCGCGCTGCGCTCCCAACTATACGCTACTGCCTCGATAACGAGTGTCGCATCGTCCTGGCCAGCCACCTGGGCCGTCCCAAAGGGTTTGATGAAAAATATTCTCTCAAGCCCGTGGCTAAGCGCCTCCATACGCTTCTCAAACAAGACATCATTATGGCCGGTGACGTAGTGGGCGAGGATGCCAAAGCGAAATTTGCCGCTCTGCAGCCGGGACAGATTATGCTGCTTGAAAACCTCCGTTTCGAGCCCGGCGAGACCAAAAACGATCCCGAATTTGCCAAAAAACTGAGCGAGTTTGGCGAATTTTATATCAACGACGCTTTCGGTGTGAGCCATAGAGCCCACGCATCCGTGGAAGCTATTACGAAATACTATGACGAGAACCATAAAGCCGCAGGCTTCTTGCTCCTCAAAGAGATCAAATATCTCTACAAACTCCTCCAAAACCCCACGCGTCCCTTCCTTGCCATCGTGGGCGGTAGCAAGGTTTCTAGCAAACTGGGAGCACTTATCAATTTGCTTCCCAAAGTGGACAAGATGATTATCGGCGGCGGTATGGCCTTTACCTTTCTCAAGGCTCTGGGCGAAGAGGTGGGCAAGAGCCTCGTAGAAGAGGAGCTGGTGGACGAGGCGGCCAATATCTTAGAAGAGGCCAAGCGCCTCGGCGTCAAGCTCTACTTGCCCGTCGATTTCGTGGTGGCGCCGGAATTTAGCGAAGACGCGCCCGTCAAATTCGTCACCTACAAAGAGATTCCAAAAGATTGGATGGGTCTGGATATCGGTCTTGCTTCTACGCGCCTCTTTCGTGAAGCCCTCAACGACGTGCAGACGATTCTATGGAACGGACCTATGGGTGTTTTCGAGATGGATAAATTCGCCCGCGGGTCTATCAAGCTCGCAAACTACGTGGCCGAAAGCTATGCTACCAAAATCATCGGCGGCGGTGATACGGCGAGTCTGATTAGCAAAGCAGGCGTGGATGACGAGATGACTTTTATCTCTACTGGCGGTGGAGCGAGTCTGGAGCTTCTGGAGGGCAAAGAGCTTCCCGGTATCAAAGCCCTCACGGTCGAGGATGAGGCATGATTCTCGCCGCCAACTTCAAAATGAACCATACGCGCGCAAGCACACGCGCCTATCTAGAGCGGCTGGATAACATCGAAAAGCCCGCAAATATCGACCTCTTTGTCTTTCCACCCTTCACTGCACTGGATAGCTATGAAAGTATCGCCACTATAGGTGCGCAGAATGCCTACTGCGCCGAAAGTGGCTCCTATACCGGCGAGATAGGCCTGGCGCAATTGAGGGAATTCGGCATCGAGACGCTGATTCTGGGGCATAGCGAACGGCGCCATATCTTTGGCGAATCCCAAGAACTCATCGCCAAGAAGTTCGATTTTTACAAAGAGCTTGGCTTCACCATTTTCTACTGCATCGGTGAGACGCTTGCTATCAAAGAGCAGGGCGAAGAGGCTATACATATATATTTACAAAAACAGCTCGAAGGTATCGACACAAGCTATGAAAAGCTCGTCATCGCCTACGAGCCTGTCTGGGCCATCGGCACCGGCAAGAGTGCGACGGCAGAGGAT
>WGBB01000090.1 GCA_015494505.1 Nitratiruptor sp.
CACTGGCCTGTGATGCTAAAGGGTGCGCAGCCCTCTTTGCCGATTTTGCCGGTCATGATGGCGAGGTTGTTGATGGCGCTGACGGTGTCGGTGCCAAGAGCCGACTGGTTCACACCCATCGTCCAGCAAATAAGGCTCTTTTCGGTAGTAGCATAGAGTTTGGCCAATTGATAGAGAAGTTTCGTATCCAGCCCCGTGATGTGTGCCACGTGGCCTGGCTGATAGTTTTGGATATGCTTGACGAACTCCCTCCAGCCATTGGTGCGACTTTTAATAAAGCTCTCATCGTACCATCCCTGCTCCCAGATGATGTAGGCGAGGCCGTTGAGGAGTGCTAAGTCCGTGCGAGGTTTGATGGGGACGTAGATGTCGGCCAGTTGGCTGGTTTTGGAGCGGCGAGGGTCGATGACCACGATCTTTTTGTTTTTGCGGTTTTTCATCAGATGATGGACGATGATGGGGTGATTGTCGGCCAGGTTAGCACCGATAACGAAGATGGCCTCGGCTTTTGCGATATCCTCGTAACTTCCCGTTGGGCCGTCACTGCCAAAGCTCTGTTTGTAGCCACTCACTGCACTAGCCATACAGAGTGTGGTGTTACCGTCATAGTTGTTGGTCTGCAAGCCAAGTTGGACGAATTTGCCAAGAGCGTAGAACTCCTCGGTCAGCAGCTGTCCGGTGGAGATGACGGCGACGGCCTTTTTGCCGTATTTTTCTTGTATTTCTTTGAATTTTTTTGCCGTATAGCTAAAAGCTTCATCCCATGTCACATCCGTAAGCTTGCCGTTTTTCTTTATCTTGGGCACCAGCACGCGATTGTCGGCATAGAGCATCTGATGCTCACTGAGTCCCTTGGGACAGAGCGTGCCGAGGTTCACGTTGTGCGCCGGGTCGCCTTTGGTGTAGGTGGCTTTGCCGTCTTTGACGCCGATGTAGAGCCCGCACCCTACGCCGCAGTAGCCGCAGGTCGATTTGACCCAAAAGTCCGGCTTTTTGGCTTTGGCGATTTTGCCAAAGATAGGGTCGTCCACGAGAGCGTATTTGTCCTCTTTGATATCAAGTCCCAAAAAATCTTTTATTCTTTGAATCATCTCATCCCCTTTGGCTACCGGCGAAGAAGTTGCCGGGCATTCCTGTTTTGATGGCGGTGCTATAAAAGAGCAGCCGACCTATAAATTCGCTGGCAAATCCGAGTATCACCGCAGTTGCAATAAACAAAAATCCAAACCCCACCGATCCCGCATTGATGGCAATAAGCCCAAAGAGCGGCAAAAGAAGCGCTGCAAGTGGGAGCGAGACTTTGCGAAAATGGTAGAGCGGTCGAAATTGGTTTTCCAAAAGCTTTTTGGCACGCTCTATCTGATAGGCGTAGTCGCTTTTTTTCTCATAAAAGCGCTGCGATTCGATAAAGAGGTAGAGCTGGATGCTGCCAAGGAGTATCGCGATAGCGAGCAAAATATTGGCTACATTCGGCTCCTTTTCAAAAAGCGCTATGAGTGCGAGGAGCGATGCTGCGATGTAGCCCGTGGCGAAGAAGCGATAGGTGGTGGTGGCGCGATTCCAGGTGGGTTTGGCCGGGACGCGGTAGATCATCGACTGAGCGTAGATGCCGTATATTCCCAGTGCGGCCGTGACGAGCTCCACGAGGATGCGAAAAAATCCGTCGATATGGAGGTAGTAAAGGAGTGCCGTCAGCGTCATCCCGCCTGTAAAGAGTCCCAAAAAGAGCGCTTCACGGCTGAGCCACGAGGTTTTGAGATTTTTCATAGCCGTCATCGCTAAGATGGGACGGCCAAGGTGCAGTGCCGAAAGCGGTAAACCGATGGCGCTGAGTGCAAAGACGATAAAAGCCATCACGAAGCTTGGCTCCGGGAGATTGGTGAATTTGGCGGCGATGTCGCCGAGCAAGAGAGCGATAAAGCCAATCAAGCTCACTTGCGTTAGCACCGTCATAAAAACAAGCGGCAGCTCTTTGTGTGCCGGTTTGATAAGGTCTTTGTCCATCGGTGTGAGCTTGGGCATGTTTTCAGGCAATGTCCAGCGGGTGGTAGACTGGGTTATACGCGCATCCACGAGGCCGGGGGCGTTGCCCTCTTTGTCGATGGCACCGCTGAGCCATTCGTTTTTGTTGACGACCTCTATCTCGATAGCACCCTCCGGGCAGGCCTGCACGCACGCCGGCGTCTGGCCCGCTTCGATACGATCGTAGCACATATGGCATTTGGTGACGATATGGCGCTCTTCATGAAAGACGGGCACGTCATAGGGGCAGTTCCAGGTGCAGTACTGGCAGCCGATGCAGACATCGTCGTGGTGAAAGACGATGCCGTTGTCCATCTTTTCATAGGCGTTTGTGGGGCAGCCTTTGAGGCAGGCAGGCTCGATGCAGTGGTTGCAGCTCATAGATAAAAACAGCTGCAGAGTATCGGGAAACTTCCCGCCTTCGGCTTCGCCTACGCGTCGCCATTTGATGTCTGCCGGGTTGTTATTTTGCTCGTTGCAGGCGACTTCGCAGCAGTGGCAGCCTATACATTTGGTGGCATCGAAGTGGAAGCGGTACTGCTCTCCTTCACTTAGCGGCGGCAGGTCTATGGAGTAGTTGCCGCACTGCATACCGGTTTTTGCTTTGTAGTTTATGAAACTCTCTACTGCACTCATATACACTCCACTAAGATGGGTATGGGAGCTCTTGTGCGAGCATTGCGAGAGCGAGCACGTCAGGAGCGTATAAAAAATCGCACCCAACCCGAAGGGCAGCGAAGCTGTTTGCGATTTTTAGCGGATGACGTGCGTCACGGAGTGCGCGAAGCACCTGTGAGCGAGATATTGCACTCTTTTTTAGGA
>WGBB01000091.1 GCA_015494505.1 Nitratiruptor sp.
AAAAATACGCGCCAGAAAAACTGGAGCTTGCACCCCGCGACGTGGTGGCACGCGCTATTATGAACGAAATCCGTGAGGGACGCGGTGTAGGCCCTGACGGCATGGCGGTCTATCTGGATTTGACACATTTAGGTGAAGCGAAAATCATGGAGCGTCTGCCGGAGCTGCGTGACCTGGCCATCACCTTCCTTGGCCAAGATATGGTCAAAGAGCCCATCATGATCACCGTCACGGCACACTACTCCATGGGTGGTATCCCCGTCGATATCGACGGTCATGTGAAGAAAAACCCCAACGAACTCACCGAAGGTCTCTACGCAGCCGGCGAGTGTGCGTGCGTGAGTGTGCACGGAGCCAACCGCTTAGGAGCCAACTCACTCCTCGAAGCGCTCTTTTTCGGACGCCACGTGGGGCAAAGCATCGCAGCGGATTTAGAAAAAGGAATCCATTGCGAGGTAGCGCATCCTGAAGAGGCAAAGAGAATGCTCGATGAGATGAAATTTTTACTCACCAACAACGGCACGGAATCCACTGCCAAACTGCGCCAAGAGCTCCAAGATACGATGTTCGAAAACTGTGGGGTCTTTAGAACCGAAGAGTCACTGCAAAAGCAAAAAGAGATCCTCAAAAATCTCAAAGAGCGCTACAAGAATATTCGCATCGACGATAAATCCAAAACCTTCAACACCGATTTACAAGAGGCCATCGAGCTGGGACATATGCTCGATTATGCCAGCTTCATCGTCGAAGGTGCCATCGCACGCAAAGAGTCCCGCGGTGCACACTATCGCGAAGACTACCCCAACCGCGACGACAAAAATTTCCTCAAACACACCTATGCATATATGGATGAGGATGGCAACATCAGCCTCGAATACGCAGACGTGGTGCTTGGTAAATTCGAACCGCAAGAAAGAAAATATTGATAGGGGCAGACTATGAAAGTGACACTGAAAGTTTTTCGATTCAACGCTGAGACCGACTACCTCCCCCACTACGATACCATCGAAATGGAGATAGACAAAAAAGACGTAGTCCTCGACGTTCTCAACCGCATCAAATGGGAGCATGACGGAAGCTTCACCTACCGCCGAAGCTGCCGCCACGGAATCTGTGGAAGCTGCGCCATCAAGGTCAACGGACGCAGCACCCTAGCGTGTAAAGAGCGCATGGTGGATATGATAGAGCTCTTCGGCACCGAGCTCACACTCGAACCTGTCAGCAAAAAACGCGTCGTAAAAGATATGGTCATCGACAAAACGGACTTTTGGAAGAAGTATGAGACTGTCAAACCTTGGCTTGTAGCCGACATCGACGAACATCCCGAAATGGAAAATATCATACCTCCCGAAGAGGCGGAAAAGCTCGATGAAGCTGACTACTGCATCCAATGCGGCTGCTGCTACTACGCATGTCCTGTGGTAGAGGTCAACGAAGAGTACCTGGGGCCGGCAGCTTTTGAAAAAGCCTACCGCTTCACTGCAGACGTACGCGACCATGCCAAAAAAGAACGCCTCCAAATCGTGGATATCTTGGGACAGGGTGTCTGGGACTGCGTCAAGTGCTATGAGTGTGCCGAAGCGTGTCCGAAACATATCGACCCTATCGGCAAAATCACGAAACTCCACAATCAGATCTTCGAAGAGGGCGTAGCCAAGTCCAACGTCGCCACACGCCACGCCGTGGGATTTAAGAAATCTATCCAAAAACACGGCATCCTCGATGAGGGCCATCTGGTAGCCTACAGCGAAGGATTCGGCGTGCTCAAACATGTCCCAGAAGCGCTCGAGATGTTCAAAAAAGGCAAAATCGTCATGCCTTGGAATATGCCAAAATCGAAAAATCTCGACGAAATCAAAAAACTCGTTGAAATCTCTTCAACGGTAAAATTCTAAAGGATAGGCGATGAGTAAACTCACATATGCACTCTATACCGGATGTACGGCACGCGAGAGTACACCTGAACTGCTCAAATCCACACTCGCCGTGGCCAAGAAACTCGATATCGAGCTTGTACTTTTGGATGAAGCGAGCTGCTGCGGTGCCAGCCATTTGCAAGATTTCGACGATTTTCTCAGCCTCGTGCTCAATGCCCGCAACATCTGCTACGCTGAAAAACGCGGTCTCGATATGGTCACCATCTGTAACACCTGCCAGCTCAATACCGCTATGACAAAGCATCGCCTCGATAGCGACCCAGCACTCAAAGCGAAAGTCAACGAAAAGCTCCAAGAGGTCGGCTTAGAATACAAAGGCACCAGCAACGTGCGCCATTTTCTCTATGCGCTCATCGAAGACTACGGCCTTGAGAATCTTCGCGCAAAAGTGGTGAAGCCTCTGAGCTCACTTAATATCGCGCCATTCTACGGCTGCCACAACATCCGTCCAAGCGAGCTGCACCACCACTTCAACCGCACGGCCGAAAACCCCTATAACCCCACTTCACTCGATGAGCTCATCGAAGCATTAGAGGGTAATAGCGTCGACTATGCGCACAAAAACAAATGCTGCGGCTTCCACGTGGACCTGCAAGCACCTAAAACATCCAATATGCTCACGGGCAACGCCATCGTGGATGCCCTCGATAACAACGCCGACGTGATGGTCACACCATGTCCGCTGTGCCACCTCAATCTCGACGTCAAGCAAAAAGCGGCCACAAAAACCATCGGACGCGAAATGCCCTATCCTATGCCTATTCTCCATCTGCCGCAGCTCATCGGCCTCGCGCTTGGCTGCACTCCCGAAGAGCTGGGATTGCAACACCACGTCACCGAAGTTCCGGCCTAATCGGTCGGCTCTTTGGTCATCGTCTTTTTGGGAAAAATCGTCCCTCCAAAAAACTTCGCTATCAGCTCTAGAAGTGTTACTATCACTACAGACCCAGGCAAGAGCGAAATCGGAAAGAGCAAAAGAATCTTAAAAATATCCACAAGCTGCCTGTTAGCAAGGCGCAACAGCTTTTCATCGTGCCGTTTGTGAAGATAGATTTGTACCATACTTTTGGTCTCGCGCCATTCGCGCATAAGCGTGATGCAAAAACGCTTGAGAGCGTGTTTCGCTTTTTGTCTATATTTTCGTATCATAAAGCGATTTTATCCAATTCTTGGCTTTACGTAAATAGGAGAAATTTTATCCTAATTTAATCTTAATTCACTATAATTAATAACGAAAAAACTCAATAAGGAGGCGAAGATGCCAAAAATCAACAGATACGAAGATATCTCACAAATCGACAAAGAGGCCAAAAGAGACTACATCGACAGACACTCACCATTCATCCATTGCGAATCCACTGCCAAAAAAGGCGAAAAGTTCCAAGTAAAAGTACGTGTGGGTAACGAATACTGCCATCCGGACGATTTCGATCACTACATCGCCTATGTACAGCTTTGGGACGGTGAGAGACTCCTTGGACAAGCCACATTCACACCAGGATCTCTCGGTAATCAATGCTCTCAAACAGAGGTAGATTTCTACATCGTGCCTACGAAGAAAATGAAGCTGACAGCTATGAGCTACTGTACAAAACATGGCCTTTGGGAGAGCGACGTCGTAGAAGTGGAAGTAACCGAGTAAACTTCCTCGGG
The DNA here is from genome assembly GCA_015494505.1 of Nitratiruptor sp. Taxonomy (GTDB): domain Bacteria; phylum Campylobacterota; class Campylobacteria; order Campylobacterales; family Nitratiruptoraceae; genus Nitratiruptor. The sequence goes on from WGBB01000091.1 coordinate 3,591, forward strand.
GCTCCGGCCCCTTTAACCTCTTTTTAATACCCCCTTCGCTATCATAACTTGCATGAGCAAAACACTCAAACTTTTATACAATCTCTATCAACTCCAATGGCTAGGTGTATCATATATGGATCCTATCGCATTTGAAAAATCCCAAACACTCGATCTCCCCGATGATTTGGAAAAACTTCGCGAAATAGTGCTCTCTTGCCATCTGTGCGACCTAGCAAAAACGCGCAAGAACGTGGTCTTTGGCGAGGGCAACCCCAAAGCTAAACTGATGTTTATCGGTGAAGGCCCAGGAGCTACGGAGGATGAGACGGGGCGACCTTTCGTAGGCCGTGCCGGACAGCTACTGACCAAAATGATCGAAAACGTCTTAGAGATCCCTCGCAGCGAAGTCTACATCGCCAACATCGTCAAATGCCGCCCGCCAAACAACCGCGTCCCCACACCCCAGGAGGCACAGACTTGCATTCCCTATCTTATGAAGCAGATAGAAATTATTGACCCGAAAATCTTGGTAGCGCTAGGAAGCACAAGCTATCGCTGGCTTACCGGTGATACCACGCCGATATCGAAGGTGCGGGGAGAGACGCTCACCTTCCAAGGACGCATACTCATCCCCACCTTTCATCCCAGCTTCCTTTTGCGCAATCCATCCAAAAAACGAGAGGTCTATCAAGACCTGCTCAAAATAAAAGAGCTGCTATGAGAAGAGTTTTATTGCTTCTGACGGCTTTGGCATTGACGCTCTTCGGTGGGGCGCGATACATTTCTCCTCTTGCACTGCCAAAGCTCAAAGTACTTTCTCTCGATATCTACCCATGTGACAATGCATGCCTGCGAGAATATTGGGAAAACGGCGAATACTTCTCCTTTTTAGCACATCTGACACCCAAAAACGCTCCAGAGTTCAAAAATGAATATGCTACGCTTGCGGCGAAACTTCCTTTACCGCAACTTTTTGCACCTCCGAAAGTCACAATCGTTCTCATTGCAAAAAAGTACCTCCGTCCCATCGTGACAAAAAGCACAAAGACGCTTCTTGCCTATTTGATAGAGCGCAATATCGATTTTACACTGAAAACCCGATATATAGACCCACAAAGCGATTACGACACAGCGATAGAACCAGGTGCGATAAATATTATTTTCGCAACTTTCCAGGATAAAGATAGACTCGCATCGCTGCAACCTTTAGCCACCGTGTATATCCCGACTATCAACAAGCGCTTCATACCTCAAGCAAGCAGTTCCATCTATTTTGGTGGGATAGACTACTTTGCCCAACTTCGTACATTGCACGATTTTTATTCCGGCAAAACGGCACTCTTTTATCTCGAAGATTCGCCTTTATCCCAACTCTTAACCGACTATTACCAAGAAATCGAACCGCAAACCAGACTCTTCGGACTAAAGAAATCTGACAAAAACGTAGCAAAGTATCTCAGAAAGAACTATGCTCTCAATCATATCGCAACCCTTTTTAATACACCTCTTATAAAAACCGCTATGATTGCTTCACAGATGAACTATTACAACCTTGCTCCCAAAGCAAAACTCTCCACTCAAATCAATCTC